>CAYNOM010000582.1:0-4639 GCA_964398415.1 uncultured Polyangiales bacterium
AGCAGCGCGTAACCGAGGATGGGCACGTTCAGATACCAACGCACCGGCGCACCGCAGCTCGGGCAGTGGCTCGGCGGCGAGACGACCGACATGCCCCGCGGCCAGCGATAGATCGCGACGTTGAAGAAGCTCCCCCACAGGGAACCGAACACGAAGGCGAAAAGGCGCAGGAGCCAGGTCGGCACATCAGCCGCGAAGATCACGCGCAATTGGTATCACGGGTCGGGGCTTTGGGGGCAGGAACGGCGAGCCAAGACATGCTAGGGAAGGGCCCGGTCCTCGGAGCGAACAGGGACATGAGCGAGATCAATCCGCGTCAGGACCTGACTGACGTCAAGCGCATCGTCGTCAAGATCGGCACCAAGTCGATCACGGGCGAGGCGGGGCGCTTTGCGCACGTGGCCAAGCAGGTGGCCGCCCTGTGCGCCCTCGGCAAGCAGGTCGTGATGGTCTCGTCCGGCGCGATAGCCCTCGGTTTCCCTCGCCTCGGCTTGAGCACCCGTCCCACCCAGATGGCCGAGCTGCAGGCGAGTGCGGCTGCGGGGCAGTCGCGGCTGATGCACGCCTACGAAGAGGCCTTTTCCGTCCACGCGATCGAGGTGGCGCAGGTGCTGCTCACCCACGACGGCATCGCGGATCGCAAGTTCTATCTCAACGCGCGCGCCGCCCTCGACGCACTGCTCGGGCACGGCTGCGTGCCGATCATCAACGAGAACGACACCGTAGCCGTCGACGAGATTCGCTTCGGCGACAACGATCAGCTCGCCGCCATGGTGGCGGCGTTGGTGGGAGCCGATCTGCTGGTGCTGCTCACCGACGTGGAGGGGCTGCTCGATCGCGAGGGCAAGCGCATCTCGATCGTGAGCGACGTGGAGGCGGTGCGAGAGCTTGTGCGGCCGCACGCGGCGGGTGGGCTCAGCCTTGGGGGCATGGAGAGTAAGCTGGAGGCGGCGCGGCGCGCGAGCCTCAGGGGCTTGCCCGTGGTGATGGCCGACGCCCGCAACGCCGACATCCTGTCGCAGATCGTCGCCGGCGACGACGTGGGCACGCTGGTGCTGCCCCAGGGCTCGCCCCTCGCAAGCCGTAAGCATTGGATCGCCTACACCTTGAAGCCGCGAGGCTCCATCTTGGTAGACGCTGGCGCCGCGCAGGCGGTGTGCCGACAAAACGGCAGTTTGTTGCCCGCTGGGGTGCTGGGTGTGCGCGGTGACTTCAGCCAGGGCGATCCGGTGAGCATCCTCGGACCCGACGGCAAAGAGGTGGCGCGGGGCCTGTCGCGCTATCCGCTCGCGGACGTGGCGCGCCTCGCCGGGGCGCGCGGCCCCGAGATCGAAGCCCGCCTCGGGCGCTATGCGGGCGACGCCATCGTGCATCGCGACGACCTGGTGGTGCTGTGAGCGGCTCTCCCGAAGTGCTACCGTCGCAAAGGCATTGGCGATGACGACCGACAACATCGAGCAACTCGTTCGCGACATCGCGGTGCGCGCCAAGGCGGCTTCGCGGATCGTCGCTGCGGCCAGCACGGCGAAGAAGAATCAGGTTCTGCGGCGGGTGGCTTTGTCGCTTCGCGGCCCAGAGGGCGAAACGGTCCTGTCGGCCAACGAGCTCGACATGGGCGCCGCCCAGGACATGAACCTCACCGCCGCCATGCTCGACCGCCTTCGACTCGACCGCGCGCGGCTCGAGGGCATGGCCAAAGACCTCGAGGCCGTGGCCCAGCTCGCCGATCCGGTGGGTGCCATCGAATCGCTGCGCGAGATGGAGAGCGGCGTGCGGGCCGGACGCATGACGGTGCCCCTCGGCGTGATCGCGATGATCTACGAGAGCCGTCCCAACGTCACCTCGGACGCAGCGGCCCTGTGCCTCAAGAGCGGCAATGCCTGCGTGCTGCGTGGCGGCAAGGAGGCCTTCCACTCGTCGCAGGCCATCGCGCGGCTGTTCGAGGCGGCGCTCGAGGCTGAGGGCTTGCCGCGCGCGGCCGTGTCGCTTCTGCCCACGAGCCAACGTGAGGCGGCGCTCGTCCTCCTGGGCCTCGACGGTTTGATCGACCTCGCCATCCCGCGCGGCGGCGAGGGGCTGATTCGCTTCGTGGTCGAGAACGCGCGCGTGCCGGTGATCAAGCACTACAAGGGCGTCTGCCACGTCTACGTCGACGAGACGGCCGATCTCGACAAGGCCGAGGCGATCATCCTCAACGCCAAGACGCAGCGTCCCGGCGTGTGCAATGCGGCTGAGACCCTGCTCGTCGATCGAGGTTGTGCCGACCTCGCACTGCCGCGACTCGCCAACGCGCTCGAGAACAACGGCGTCGAGCTGCGCGGTTGCGACGAGACGCGAAGGCGACTGCCCCACGTCAAGGCTGCCACGCCGGAAGACTTCGACACCGAGTACTTGAGTCTGGTGATCTCGGTGCGCGTGGTCGACGGGCTCGAGGGCGCGCTCGATCACATCGCCGCCCATGGCTCGCTCCACACCGAGGCCATCGTCACCGAAGACTACACGCGTGCCGAGCGCTTCCTGCGCGAGGTCGATGCCAGCGCCGTGGTGGTCAACGCGTCCACCCGCTTCAACGACGGCGGGCAGCTCGGCCTCGGGGCCGAGATCGGCATCTCAACCACGAAGCTGCACGCCTACGGCCCCATGGGGCTGCGCGAGCTGTGCACGCAGAAGTGGGTCATCTACGGCCAAGGCCAGGTACGAGCCTGAGGCGATCGAGGAGTAACGGTTTTGGCTGCAAAGAAGAGCACGCGGGCACCGAGCAAGGGCCCGAAGAAAGTTCGCGCGAACCTCGCACGAGACACTGCATTGGCGATAGCCCAAGCGGGCTTCGACAAGAAAGCGCTGAGCGTCGAGATCATCGACGTCACGGGCAAGGTCGATTACGCCGACTTCGTCGTGGTGATGAGCGCGACGAGCGATCGGCACGCAAACGCCCTCGCCAAGCACATCGACTCCGAGATGAGCCGCAGCGGCATCAAGACCCTCAGCATGGAGGGGCTGCCCCAGGGCGCCTGGGTGTTGATGGATTTTGGTGACGTGATCGTCCACATCTTCCACCAGGACACGCGCGGCTACTACGATCTCGAGTCGTTGTGGTACGACGCGGCGCGCGTGGAAGTCAAAGACACGCCGAAGCGCTGAGCCACGCTCGCCATGCAGGTCCACGTCCTCGCGGTCGGCAAGATCAAAGAGCGCGGCCTGCGCGACGTGATCGACGAGTACGCCAAGCGCATCGGGCGCTACGGCGGCTATCGCGAGCTCGAGCTCAAGGACGGCAGCGAAGGTGAGGTGGCCGAGCGCTTCCAGCGGGCCATCCCGGCGCGCGCGCGCGTCGTCGCCCTCGAAGTCGACGGTCGCGCCATGTCGAGCGAAGAGCTCGCGCGCTTCGTGGGCGAGTGCGAGCAGGGGGCCGTGCAGCATTTGGTGTTCGTGATCGGGGGCGCCTACGGGCTCCCCAAGGCCACCTCGAACGCCGCCGATCTCAAGCTCTCGCTGTCGAAGATGATCCTGCCCCATCGCATCGCCCGGGTGGTGTTGGTGGAGCAGGTGTATCGGGCATTCACGATCCTGCGCGGTGAGCCCTACTCGCACGCCTGAGCCCGGCGCGAAGTGGCACACCGGGGGCGGGCCGGACAGAAACGTCGCAGCTCCAACGGCGCAGAACCTGCGCCCGTGCTGCCAGAGAGCCGCGCGTCTGACGCCTTCTCGCGTAGATCGAGCGCTTCACCCCGAGCGCGGATGGTTTTCGCTGTCACGCGGCACGGGAGCTGCTTCAGGCTGACGACATGGCATGGCGCACACCCAACACACCTTGGCTCACGGCGACGCTGGTCCTCGCCCTGGGCTGTAGCGACACACTCGAACATGCGGGCGCCGATCGAAGCGACGGCGACACGAGCTTCGACGGTGGCTTTGGCAACGGCGGGAGCGAGGGCAATGGTGGCAACGGCGGCTCCGGCGGGGACGGGCTCGACGGGGGCCTACCTCCCGAGCAGGAGGAAGAGCTCGCCTTCGACCTGCCGCAAGCGGGCGCGAAGTCGGTCTACATTCCCAACCCCATCACCGATCGGGTGGCGGTGGTGAATGCCGAAACCTTCGCCATCGAGACCGTGCGCGCGGGCGCTCAGCCCACCTACACCGCGACCGTACCCGGTAAAGATGTGGCGATCGTGCTCAACGTCGGCACGAGCGACGCGACGCTGCTGCGAACGGTGTCGGGCAAGACGAGCACGCTGCCGCTGCCGGTGGGCCACGATGCGAACGCCATCGCGGTCGCGCCCGACGGACAGCACGCCGTGATCTACTTCGATGCGCGCGATCCGGATCGCACGGCACAGAGCTTTCAGGACGTGACGGTGGTCAGCCTCGAGGAGGGCAAGGAGACGGCCCGCGGTGTGAGCGTGGGTTTTCGTCCGAGCTCAGTGCAGTTCTCGGCCGACGGCTCTCAGGCCTTCGTGATCACCGAGGACGGCATCTCGGTCTTGTCCTTGCGCGGTGACACGGGACCCCTGCAAACCCGGCTCGTGGGGCTCGGTACGGGGCTCGGTGATCCGCTGCCCGTCGACCTCGCCGTCACGCCGGACGGACGTTTTGCGCTGGCGCGCATCGAGGGCAAACCGCTCCTCCTCCGCATCGATCT
>CAYNOM010000583.1:0-4631 GCA_964398415.1 uncultured Polyangiales bacterium
AGGCTTGCATCGCCGCATATCCCGAGATCTCGATGGCACGGTTGGTATCGAGTGACGGGCCCGGTTCATCGAGAGATGGAACTAAGCTTAGTTCCCGTCCAGAAATGCGCACTTGGCGCGTAATTTCCGGCAAATCTGCTCGGCCGGAATGCTTCCGGCACAGCTGCTGAGCGTGCCACCGCCCCCGGCGCCCCCGCGAGCAACGGAAAGAGGTCGTCCATACCAGCCCGGCGACGGAGGTCGGCAGCGCACCCACTTGTTGGTGCAGTCGCTGCGAGAGTCTGTCGAGTGGCGCCGCTAGCTCATGGTCTGCCTCGCGACGAGTAGCAGGTTGGTCGACAGCACTGAGGCCCACGCGTAGGCCCGGAAGGACGAGTACCCGCGCCACAGACAGCGGTCGAAGCCGAAGCATCGCTTCGTGAACGATATGATGCCTTCCACGCCGGCTCGAAAGCGCTGCAGCTTCTTGTGCTGCTTCGGGCTGCGGACTCCATCGAGGACTTCGATGCTGCCCTTCTTGGCGAAAGAGGCGTCTTTCACTCCGAGCTTGCGCGCGCTTGCGATGTTCGCCCCCGACGTGAAGCCTGCATCGAATGCTGCCTGTTCAGGCGCCCGGCCGAGCAGGTTGCGATGCCGCTCGAGCATCGGAACGGCTCGCGTGGCATCAGCCGGATTGCCTCGTTCCATGAGCATGTCGATGATGAGTCCAGATGCTCCGACATTCAGGAAGACCTTGTGGCCGTACAGCGTTTGGCGCCGATCCTTCACGATGACGTCGGTATGAGGCTCGAAGATCGACACGAGCTTCTCTGCCGCAGGCACAGACTCTCCTCTGAACACCCTGCGTTCTGTCTGGTCCACAACCTTCATGCCCAGACGGACGTACTCCTCGAGCGCCGCCGCGAGGCCCCATGCGGCCATGCTCGAGAGGCTGTTCAGGATGGGCGCTGCACGTGTCGCGTACCGCATGGTCCAGCGCGTGACCTCCACCAGCTCCCGGTAGATGGGCACGCGATGCGCCATGCTGCGCGCGTTGATCACGTCGAGCATTCTGCGCTTCGCCCGCTTGACGTGATTGCTGAACTCGATCCGCACCGACATCTCTCGGCCGCGCTTGAGAAGCCGCGTGAGCACCCGCACCACGTCGTACAGCAAGTTGCTATCGAGCGGGTGATGGATGTTCGCGTCAATCACCGTGCTATCGATGCGCACCCTCTTACCGTTGTCGACGCCCAGCTTCTTTGCGCGCACGACAACCAGCTGGTTGACCTTCTCGAGGGTCTCCGGCTTCACACGCTTGATGTTCTCAGCCAGCGCCGACCTCTTCGGCGCAGCATCCATCATGCCGATACGACAGAAGGTCCGGAACGTCGGCGAATCGGCCAAGTGGAAGGCCAAGTCGTCGTAGCTCCAGCAGTGCATCTGCTTCAGCAGCGCGGCGCGCAGCACCTGCTCGCCGCTCAGCCCGGCGCGGCCGGCCTTCGTAGCCTTCGTGCCCTTCACCAAGTCCTTGGCCACCAGCTCGGCAGCCGTGGGCAGCTTGTCGAGGATCTCGGACATGCGTGCGAGTTCCCGCGAGTGCGGATGGTCAGGGAGCCGCGGGACAAGACCGAGTTGTGCAGCTATGGTTTTTCGCATCGGGGTTCCGGGTTTTGCGGTGATTCTTGGTCGTTTCACCCAAAACACGTAACCCCGGTCTGCTATTTCCGTCGCGATATCAAGCAGATCCCATTTCTGGACGGGAACTAACACTAACTGCCGTGGAGCTCTACCAGATGAGCCAAGGTCTTCCGATCCGGAAACCCCGTGGCGGGCAAACCGCTGCGCCACTGCAGAGCTTGCAGAGCGTCCATAAGGCCCGCATCAAACTCGTCATCCAGCTTCCCCACGTACAATCCCAAGTTCAAAAGCCGCGCCTTGAGCCCACGCGTGGTGGTGACCGGATCGAGGCGACCGAGGAGCAGTGTGAACGCGTTTTCGGCGTCGTCGTCGAGCACCAGCTTCACGCTCGTCACGGCCGCGGGCAGCTCCTCTTCGAGGATGCCTTGATAGGCGAAGCCATAGAGCGAGCTCGGAAGCTTCTGCTTCTCGGTGCCGTCGTAACCGAAGTCGGTGAGCTCGTAGTCGGCTTGGCGCGGGTTTCCGCGCTCGTCCTTGAGCTCGAGCCGCAGCATGCGCGTGGGCGGGGCGTAGACGAGGTAGGTGGTCTCGCCCGTGCGCACGCGGATCTTCTTCGGCGCGGGGTCGGGGATGAAGATCTCATCGTCGTGGTGCAGCACCTCGGGCGTGCGGCACACGAAGACGTCCTTGTTCTCTTGGCATTGTTGGATCTGCTGCTGACTCACGCCCGTCTTCTGCGACAGTCGCAAGAGGTCGTCACCGGGCTCAGGCTTGATGACGGGCATGGCTCGCTCCCAGGTCTCGGCGTATCACCCCGTCAGCATGGCACGCCGTCGTGCACCGCGTCTCACGTTGGCGTAGCATGCCGACCATGCTCATCCGTGCGCTCACGCTGTTCTCGCTCTTGATGTCGGCGACCGCGCTGGCCGAAACGCCACGTGCGCCGCAAGTGCTGGTGGTGGTCGAGGCCGCGCAGGGCCTGCGCGTCGGTGCAGCCGTGCGTCGCGGGCTGAGCGCGCAGCTCGGCAACAGGATCGCGCTGGTCGAGGCCGGCGAGACGGCCGATGCCGTGATCACCGTCACGGCCGGTGACGACCCCGCGACCGCACGCGTTACCGTGCGTTATTGGGACTCCAGCGGCCGTAGCGACGCCGTCTCCTTGCCCCTTCCAAGCGCCACCGCGAGGCTCGAAGATGTGGCTGCCACGCTCGCCGCCGTGCTCCTGCAACGTCACGTCCTTGCAGCGCAAAGCCCCTCGACCACCGACTCCGAGCAGACGCTCGAGGAGCGGATGTCGTGCGAGACCTGCGCGCTCGCCCGGGCAAGGCCCCCGGTTCGCCGCACCTTCGCGCTCGCGTTGTCGGATTTCTAGCTCTTCAAGCGCCGATCACCCCGAGTGAGGCTTTGCCTCACTCGGGTCATGGAGTAGGGCTGGTGAAGCCATGCGCGCACCAGCCTCCATCCTCTGCTCCGGGTGTCTCCTCTTCCTTCTCTCGGTTCAGTCCCTGCGGCCCCAAGTCGCGCAGGCCCAAGCCGCAGCTGAGGCGGAACAAACCGAGTTCGACCGGGTGCTCAAGCAGGCCCTCGGGGAGTTCGATCTCGGCAACTGGACCGAAGCGCGGGCCCTGTTCGAGCGCGCCCATGAGCTACGCCCCAGCGCACGCACGCTGCGCGCGATCGCGATGTGCGCCTTCGAGGAGAAGAGCTACGTCGCCGCCATCGTCCACGCCCAGAAGGCCCTCGACGACGAGCGCAAGTCCCTGGATGGCAAGCAGCGCAAGCAAATGGAGCAGCTCCTCGAGCGCGCCCACGGCTTCGTAGCCCGCATCCAGCTCGCGCTCACACCGAGCGACGCCGAGGTCAGGGTCGATCTCAAGCCACCGACCTTCATGGAAGGCCGCCTGATGCTCGACCCGGGCGAGCACGAGCTTCTCGTCCGCGCACAGGGCTACCAAGAGGCCCAGCACCGCATCGTCGTGCGCCCACGCGAAGAGCGACAGCTGAACCTCGCACTCGTGCCGATGCAAGTGGCCACCGCCACCGAGCCCGAACGCAAGCCTAGCGCACCGACCGTCACCGAGAGCGCCCCGCGGGGCCTCGGCACGCGGCGCCGCGGGGCCATCGGGGTGGCGGCGGCGGGCGTCGCAGCGCTCGGCACAGGCGCCGTCTTCGGTATCCTGGCCAAGGGCAAGCGCGACGATGCGGGCTGCGAAGATGGCCTGTGCCCGGACGCGGCCGCCAAGCGCGACTACGACCGAGCCATCACCTACGCTCACGTCTCGACGGGCACCGTGATCGCAGGCGCCGTTCTGACGGGCGCAGGCGCCGCCCTGTTCTTCTGGCCCAACAAGGAGCCTGAGGATGCGCGCCATGCGACGGCACGTGTGTCGCCAGCGCTCGGCAGGACATTCGCGGGCCTCAGCGTGAAGGGGACGTGGTGATGGGCAAGACGCGCATCACTTGGGCATGTGCGCTGCTGCTGGTCACGGTGGGCTGCCACAGCATCTTGGATCTCGAGGAGGCCCGCGTCGCCGACATGGATGCTGGAGCGTCGCAAGGCTGCACTTCCGACGAAGATTGCGGCGGCGACCGACAGTGCCTTGCGGGCAAGTGCCGCGACGACGACAACATCATGCCGGAAGGGGGCGTCGACTCTGGACGCGACTCCGGCATGGATGGGGGCCCCGACGCTGGAGACGGGGGACAACCCGCGTGCATGGCGATCGACTGCGGCCCCAACAAGGAGTGTCGGGTCGTCGAGGGAGAGCCCAACTGCGTGTGCGCGCCCGGGTTTGAGCCCAAGGACGCACTCTGTGTCGACATCGACGAGTGCTCACCGACAGCCCCTCCCGCGTGCTCCGAAAACGCCACCTGCGACAACGCTCCGGGAACGCACACCTGCACCTGCAACGAGGGCTACGTCGACACGCAGGGCGACGCCAGCGTCTGCGTTCACCGCTGCGAGCTCGCGGAGTGCGATCCCGAGCACGGCCGCTGTTCGCTGATGGGCG
>CAYNOM010000584.1:0-4619 GCA_964398415.1 uncultured Polyangiales bacterium
CCGTCCAGTCCGGTTCGACTCCGGATCGCGCCACCAGATCGCCCTCAGACGGCCCGCTGCTGCGGGCTGCTGTTGTCTATGGATGCGGCGCGGCTAGAACCGCCGCGGCGGGAGCGGGCGGGGCGGCACGTCGTTGCGCGCTCCCGAGGCCGACATCTGCAGCAGCAGTTCGAGCTCGGTACGCACGCCGTCGGGGAAGCCGCTGCGCTGCGGTCGGCGGTCGTGCAGCAGGCTGTGCAGCAGTTCCCGGCGGTCGTCGGTGTACGGCCACGCGGCAGCAAGGGCGTTGACGATGCGCGGGTAGCGCTCGCTGGTGACGCGAGGGCGGGCA
The DNA here is from genome assembly GCA_964398415.1 of uncultured Polyangiales bacterium. Taxonomy (GTDB): domain Bacteria; phylum Myxococcota_A; class Polyangia; order Polyangiales; family DASUME01; genus DASUME01. Next base: position 332 of record CAYNOM010000584.1, read on the forward strand.
TCGGGTGGCAGACGCAGCAGCCAATCGATAGCCTGCCCGGTGAGAGCGCGGTCGGTGGGCACGGGTCTGCGGCGGCGCGCGTCCCAGTACCCCGGTGCCAGTGTGTGCGCCGAGGCCACGCCCGGAGGCAGCTCGTCGAGCGCCAGACGCGCCTCGGTGAAATCGGTCAGCTCGAACTCCAGCGCATCGGGCTGGGCCGGTGGTGGGGGCGGGCGATGGGTGGACATTGGGCGGTCTCCGGCAATGCCATGGCAGCGCTCGACGACGCGCGTGCTCCCGACCGACTGCCGTGGCACTGGGGCCGAAGCTTATACCCGCGCAGGCCGCGGCGTGGGTGATCGATTGCACGCCCTGCGACCGCCACCCCCCCCCGACCCGATGGGTCGGGGCGATCCGGTCGCGGCAGCGCCGGTCGAGTCGTGCGCACCCGCGGAGGCGCGCATACCTTCGCGAACGACGGGTCGGTGCGCGAAATCAACGCCGATTTCCTGATGGCCAACACGCCAGACGGCCAGCGGCGCATGTACTGGTTTTACGACACCGAGCGCGACGGGGAGTGCGCCCCGGTCCCGACGCCCTCGGGCGAGCGATGTTTGCCTGCGGGCGGCAACATGGGCAGCGGTAGCGTCGCGTTCTTCGATGCTGCCTGCAGCGAGCCAGGGATGGTCGTCGAGCAGGGCTGTCCGCCAAGCACGAGGGGGGGCGGCGCGTTTCTCGTCTTCGAGCTCGCGGACGCAAGCTCTGACGAGCTGGTGACGCATGTGCTCATTCCGACCAGCGCTTTTCCGAGGCGTGCACTGTATTACGAGGTCGCAGGCCCCGGCTCGGCGTGCGAGGCCTTCCCGACTTCCGTGGTGGTCGAAGCGGTGCCTGCCGAGCGCGTTCCCGTCGACGCCTACGCGCCCGTCACCGCGCGCATCGAGTGAACCCAGCATTAGCCAATCCAAGGCGACCTGCACAGGTTGGCCATTTCGGTCGACTGTGCAGGCGGCTCGGCGTTCGCGCGTGGGCACGGCCGGCGAGCTCTTGTACGGTTCGCGGCGAACCTTTCACCACCGATGAGGCTCGCCATGACCGTAGCCGTCACGCTGCACTCGTCTCGAGAAGTCGCCGTGCTCGCGCTGTACGTCGGCGTGCTGTGCGCCTGCTCCTCGGCGCAGTCGCCTGAAGCAAGCTACCCGCCGTCGGCGGCCGAGGAGACAAGCGCGCACGACGCTCCGCTCGCCAAGAACAATCCGCACGCCGAGCACGCAGCAGTGCCTGCCTGGACGCTGGAAGGCTTGGCCAACGGTGCGGTGCTCTTGCCGGAGCTCGGCGCGCATCGGCGCACGGTCACCACGAGCTCGAAGGAGGCGCAGGCATTCTTCGACCAAGGGCTCGCGCTCACCTACGGCTTCAATCATGACGAGGCCGCACGCTCGTTCGCGCGCGCCGCGCAGCTCGATCCGGGTTGCGCGCTGTGCTTCTGGGGCGTCGCCTACACCCTCGGCCCGAACTACAACATCCCCATGCTGCCCGAGCGCGCAGCCGCGGCGTTCGACGCGATCACGCGTGCACGCGCTGCGGCAGCTTCCGCCACGCCCGTGGAGCAAGCGCTGATCGCGGCGCTCGCCAAGCGCTATGGCGGGCCCGAGTACCTCGAGCCCGAGGCGATGGCGCCGTTCAACCAAGCCTACTCCGATGCCATGCGCGAGGTCGCGCGGCAGTTCCCGGACGACATGGACGTGCAAGCGCTGCACGCCGAGGCGATGATGAACCTCAATCCGTGGAAGCTGTGGACTGCGGATGGCAAGCCTGCGCCGGGTACCGAAGACATCGTGGCGACGCTCGAGCGCGTGCTCGCCAAGATGCCTACGCACCCCGGCGCCAACCACTATTACATCCATGCCGTCGAAGCTTCGAAGACGCCGCAGCGCGCCGAAGCTGCGGCCGATCGCTTGGCGAGCCTGATTCCGGGTGCAGGGCACGTCGTGCACATGCCCGCGCACATCTACCAGCGCGTAGGCCTCTACGGCGACGCGTCGCAGGCCAACGCGCGCGCGGTCGAGGTCGACAGCAAGTACCTCGCGACCGTCACGCCACCGGGCTACTACCCGTTCTACGTCGCGCACAATCACGGCTTCCTCGCGTACTCCGCGTCGATGGAAGGTCGCGCGGAGGTTGCGCTCGAGGCGTCGCGCCGCTCGGACGCGAGCATGCCCACCGACTTGGTGTGCGGCATGCCGGGCATGGACTTCTTCGTGTCGGAGCCTTTGCTCGTGATGGTGCGCTTCGGCCGCTTCGACGAGCTGCTGCGCGAGCCCAAGCCCGATCCGAAGTACCCGGTGCTCACGGCGTTTTGGCATCACGCCCAGGGCATGGCGCTCGCGGCGACCGGAAAGCCCGAGGAGGCTCGCGCGCACGCCGATGCGATTGCCGCGATTCGGAAAGACATCCCCGAAGACCTGCTCGCAGGCTTGAACAGTGGACGCATGGTGCTCGAGCTGAGTCAAAAGGTGCTCGACGCGCGCATCGCCGAGGCTGAGAAGAACCCGCAAGCCATCGAGCTGTGGCAGCAAGCCGTCGCGATCGAAGATCGCCTCGCCTACAACGAGCCTGCCGACTGGTTCTACCCCGTGCGCCACTACCTGGGCGCCGCGCTCCTCGACGCAGGCAAAGCGAACGAGGCGGAGGCTGTGTATCGCGCCGACCTCGAGCGCCACCCCAAGAACGGTTGGGCGCTCTACGGACTGTGTCGCGCGCTGCTCGCACAGAAGCGCAGCACGCCCGCCGCGCGCGCCGAGCAAGACTTCCGCAAGGCATGGCAGGCCGCGGATATCGAGCTCACGCGCACGGCGTTCTGAGCGTGCGGCGCGGCCGCGCGGGCGGCGCAGGCATCCGTTCGCCTTCTACTCGTCCTCGTGTGCTTTGCCTCGCTCCTCGTTGAGCGTTTCCTGTGCCGATGACGAGCGCGTGGGGCGCGAGCGCAAGCATAGGCGAGCGCGTGGACGGCTTGCGTGCTGCGCGCGAGCTCGAGCGTGTCATCCAGGAAGGGGCCTAGGGGCCCGACGCTTGGGCGTAACGCTGGGGTGCGCTGGGGTGGAACGGGCACTTTCGCCACAGTGTGCCGAGAGGCTCATGCCGTACACGCTCGTAGAGCTCCGCCGTGTCCCGGCCACGAGGGCTGGCGGTGGCTCGCTTCGTGCTAGTTCCTCGCTTCGTGCTAGCTCGATTGGGGGGACAGGTCATCCGCTTCGAAGACAGAGCGGAGCCACGCAAGAACAGACGGGGCATCGCGAGCGTCCTCGAGCCGACGCGCGGTCTTCGGAGCAGTGGGGTAGCCGGCGCGGATCGATGGGCGCCGATCCGTACTTCAACGGCGGCATCCTGCTGCAGGATGAGCTCAACAGCGAGCAGCGGAAGCTCCGGATCTTCGGACCGGACGAGACGGTGTCCAACGGCCTCGGAGGGCAAGTGGCGGTCATGATCGACGATCGCTCGATCGCCAATGTTGGCGCCGTCGTCGCTGTCCGCGGCAGCGTCGTGGATGTTCGCTTCGACGAGCGTCTGCCGTCGATTCACTCAGTGCTGCGCACAGGCGAAGAGAGGCAGATCGTCATCGAGGTCCTGGCGCAGCGCGATGCGCACCACGTGCGCGGGATCGCGTTGACGCCAACACAAGGTCTCGCTCGCGGTATGGCGGTGGTGGACACCGGCGATCCGCTGAAGGCGCCCGTGGGCAAAGAGATTCGGTCGCGGATGTTCGACGTGTTTGGCAACGTGCTCGATCGCGAAGCGGCGTTGTCCGATGTCGAGTGGCGCTCTGTTCATCGCGCTCCGCCTCCACTCGCACGACGTTCGACCAAGTCTGAAGTCTTCGAGACGGGCATCAAGGTCATCGACGTGCTGGTACCGCTCGAGCGCGGCGGCAAAGCGGGATTGTTTGGCGGGGCGGGCGTCGGAAAGACGGTCCTGCTCACAGAGATGATCCACAACATGCTTGGCCGCCACGAGGGCGTCAGCATTTTCTGTGGGATCGGTGAACGGTCTCGCGAGGGCGAGGAACTCTATCGCGAGATGAAGGAAGCCGGCGTGCTCCCCAACATGGTGATGGTCCTCGGCCAGATGAACGAGCCGCCGGGCGCCCGGTTCCGGGTGGGGCACGCGGCCCTGACGATGGCCGAGTACTTCCGAGATGATGAACACCGCGACGTGCTGCTGCTCGTCGACAACATCTTCCGCTTCATCCAAGCCGGCATGGAGGTTTCCGGCCTGATGGGGCAGATGCCATCGCGCCTGGGCTATCAGC
>CAYNOM010000585.1:0-4614 GCA_964398415.1 uncultured Polyangiales bacterium
GGTATCCTCGACACCATCCTGAACCGCCTGGCGCAATACATCGAGAAGCGCACGAAGCTCGCCTCGCAGGTCAAAGGTGCCATGAGCTACCCGCTGATCAGCTTGGGCATCGCCCTGCTCGTCACCGGTGTTCTGCTCGGCTGGGTCGTTCCGACCTTCGAGAACATGTTCAAGGATTTCGGCGGCGAGCTGCCCGCCCTGACGGTCTTCGTCATCGGCATTTCGAAGAACTTCACAGCTGGCCTCCCCTACATCGTGGTCATCGGCATCGCCGCTTACATCGGCTTCAAGGCGTTCACGACGAACCCGAAGACGATGCCCATCTGGCACAAGATGCTCTTGAGCTCGCCGATCATCGGCAACGTGTTGCGCAAGATTGCCGTGGCGCGCTTCACGCGCACCCTGGGCACCCTCTTGTCCTCCGGCGTCCCGATCCTCGACGCGCTCGAGGTGGTGTCGCGCGCGGCCGGCAATGTGATCGTCGAGCGCGCCATCCGCTTCTCGGCGGAGAAGATCCGCGAGGGTCGCACGATGGCCGAGCCGCTGATGGAGACCAAGGTCTTCCCCCAGATGGTGGTGCAAATGATCGGCGTTGGCGAGCAGACTGGCGCGCTCGATCAGATGCTCAACAAGGTGGCCGACTTCTACGAGGAAGAGGTCGACGTGGCGGTCGGTGCCATGACCGCCGCCATCGAGCCGCTGATGATGGTCGTGATCGGCGGCATGGTCGGCTTCTTGATGATCGCGATGTACATGCCCATCTTCAGCATCGCCGGCAACGTGGGCGGTCACTAGCCCGCCGCCGAGTCTGGAGCATGACACCCCCCCGCCCCACGCTCGATCTGGCCGAGGACCAGCGCGAGCTGCGGCGCCGGCTGTCGTGGCTCATGGGCGGCCGCCTGATCGTGGCGACGCTTCTGCTCGGCGGCACGATGCTGTTGGCGCTCGATAGTGAGCGAGGTGTCAACTCGTTCACCCCGCGCTTTCTGCTGTCGCTCATCGTGAGCACCTACTGCGCCTCCCTCGGCTTCGCGCTGTGGCTACCTCGCGCGCGAAAGCTCGACCGCTTCGCCGTCATCCAGACCGGCTGGGACCTCGGCCTGACGACTGGCCTCATCTACGTCGGCGGCGGGGCCGCGAGCGGCTTCTCGTTTCTGTACGGCGCGGCGGTGCTCATGGCCGCCATCGTGGTGGGCCAGCGCGCCGCCCAGGTGGCCACCGTCGCCTCGTTGATCCTCTACGTGCTCGTGGGCATGTCCCTCGCTGGGGGCTGGCTGCCTCCCCCCACAGACCAGCCAGTGAGCCGCTACCTGTTACCGGCGACGGAGCTGACCTTCACAGCCCTCGTGAACATCCTGGGCCTTCTGCTCGTGGCCTTCCTCGCCACCAACCTCGCGGGGCGCCTCAGGCTGACCGGCGGGCGGCTGCGGGAAGCGGCTGCGCAGGCCGCCGAGCTTGCACGCCTGAACGAGGACATCATCCGCTCGCTGTCGAGCGGGCTCATCACCACCGACACGACGCAGGTGATCCGCACGGTCAACCCCGCGGGTCTCGACATCTTTCGCGCGCGCCGTAGTGACATGCTCGATCACCACCTCGGCGAGTTTTTCCTCGTGAGCACGGCCCTCTCCCCCGGCGCTACCCGCTCCGAGGGCACGGCCAAACGCCCCAATGGGGCCACCTTTCCGATCGGCTTCTCGAAGACCCAGCTCGTCAACGCGCTGGGCGAGATCACGGGCGAGCTGTTTCTGTTTCAAGATCTCACCGAGCTCACCGAGCTCAAGCGCACGGCAGAGCGCGCGGAGCGGCTCGCGGCCCTGGGTCGCCTCGCGGCAGCCCTCGCCCATGAGATTCGAAATCCGCTCGGCTCCATCTCGGGCTCCGTGCAACTCGTGCGCGAGTCCGAAGCCATCGATCCAGAGGAGCGGCGCCTGCTCGGCATCGTGCTGCGTGAGGTCGATCGCCTGAACGCGCTCGTGACGACCATGCTCCAGGTGGGAAAGCCCGCCGATCCACAGCGCGCGAACACGGATCTCGTCGCGCTCACGGATGAGCTCGTGTCGATGGCCCAGCGAGACGCAAGCGCGCGCCAGATCGCGGTCGAGGTGCACCATGACAGGGACCGCGTGATGGCATGGATCGACAGCGACCAGATCCGGCAGGTGATCTGGAATCTGCTCAACAACGCTCTCGCCCACACGCCTCAAGGCAGCACCGTGCGCATCGACGTCAGCGACGACGCTCAGGGACACGCCGTATGGACGATCGAGGACGAGGGCCCCGGGGTACCGGCCTCGGCGCGCGATCACCTGTTCGACATGTTCTACTCGAAGCGGCCCCATGGCGTGGGCCTGGGCCTTGCTCTGGTCGATCAGATCCTGCGCGCGCACGGTGGCGAAGTGAGCGTCATCGACAAACCCACGCCGGGCGCCAAGTTCAGACTGCGCGTGCCGCAACGCCAGGAGCTCGGTAGCGCCAAGGCTCGCTAGTGCCGCGCGGCACTAAAGGGCGCTCTGGGTCAGTAGCGCGGTACCCAGCCCTCCGCCTGGTACCAGCGCAAGACGGCCGCCCAGCCCTCGGAGAAGCGCGCCGCGCGCGGACGGAAGCCGAGGGCCTTGAGGCGCGAGGTGTCGATCACGAGATCGTCATCGAGCAGGGTCACCGCCTCTCGATCGAGCCTGGGCCGGAGCGCGGGCTTGAGGCCGTGCCGCAGGACGACAGCCTTCCAGAGCGCGAGCACGGTGGTGTCCACCGCGTGAATCGCGCCCTTCGTGCGCGCGGTGCGATCTGCGAGCTCGAGCATCCAGCCAGGCAGGGCCGCAGAGCCCACCACACGTAAACCGTACGCGTCGAAGGAGTGTGAGACACGCTCTCCGAGGCGGATCGGGTCGTCGTCCGCCACGTTGTAGACGCCGTATTGGGTGCGTGGATCCTTAACCGCAAACAACAGCGCTCGGGCAGCGTCCTCTGCATGCAGAAAGCTGTGCCGTGGGCCCCCGCTCAAGCGGGGCACGACGGGCGAGAACAGCCTGAGCAACGGGCCGATGACGAGGAGGCTCGCCGCGAAGTGGCGCCCGCGCCGCCCGTACACCGGCGCCGCGCGCAGGATCGTCCAGGCAGGCCCGTCGCCCCGCCCGCGACCGCGCAGAAACGCCTCTGCGCCGAGCTTGGAGAGGCCGTGCGGCCCGCGCGCCGCGGTGGGTGCGTCCTCGGTCAGCGCACCCGTCTGGCCCTCCGCATAGAGCATGCACGAGGACATGTGGACGAAGCGCTTCACGTTCCGCTTCGTGGCATCCTCGAATAGATCGGCGACGAGCTCGGTGTTGACCTTGCCGAGGGCCGTCGCATCGGCGGTGGCGTCGAGCAGACCTGCCGTGTGCACGACGTGATCGACGCCCTCGAGCGCGCGCGCCCGGACCTCGGGATCGAGCAAGTCGCCCGCCACGGTGCGCCCGCGAATGGGCCTGCGCAAGGCGCGTGCATTGCTGTCACTGGCGACGACAGCATAGCCAGCAGCCTCCGCGAGCCCCACGACATAGTTGCCGACGGTGCCCGCAGCACCGGTGACGAGGACGGTCTCCACGCGCCGACTCTAGCCCGGATCGTGCGACGATGCTCGATACCACGCGCGCGTTTTCAGGACTGGGACTGGCTTCCCGCGAGCCAGCCGGCGAGCCTAGCGTAGGGATCGTGCGCGCTCATCAGGCCCTCGCCGATCAACACGCAATCGGCACGCGTGGCCGCCACGCGATCGAAGTCGGCCTGATTGCGCACGCCGCTCATGAACACGCCCACGCGATCGCGCGGAATGCGATCGACGAGGCGCGCCGCGGCTCCCGCGTCGAGGGCGAAGCTGCGCAGGTCGCGGGCGTTGATCCCAACGACAGCGGCCTCGGTCGCGAGCGCGCGCTCGAGCTCCGCCTGGTCGGCGGCTTCGACCACCGGCTCGAGATCGCGTCGGCGCGCCTCGCGAACGAGGGACGCGAGCTCGGCATCGTCGAGCACACGCACGAGCAAGAGCACGAGCGAGGCGCCCACCGCACGCGCCAGATCGAGCTGCACGGGATGCAGCACGAACTCCTTGAACAGCACGGGCACGCGCACGCGGCTCGCGACACGGCGTAGGTCGAGCGGACTGCCCCCAAACCCTGGACCATCGCAGAGCACGCTGACCGCGGCCGCTCCAGCGCCCTCGTAGGACGCTGCGATGGCGGGGATCTCGCCAGGTACGCGCGGCCGAATCTGACCGGCACTCGGGCTCCTGAGCTTGATCTCCGCGATCACCCGTGGTGGGCCGTTGCTGCTGCGCCTGAGCGCGCGCAGCGTCTGCTCGCGCCGCGGCGCAGGCGTTTGCTCGGCCCACGCAGCATACTGCGCCGCCCGCCGCAGACGGCGCGCCACCTCGACGCGCTTGCGGGCCACGATCGCCGCGAGATGATCGACGCGCTCAGCCACGCGGGCTCTCCAGCCCTGACGAAAGCTCGACGAAGCTCTGCAGCATGCGCGCACCGTGCTCGGTCATGAATGATTCCGGATGGAACTGTAGCCCATGGGCCCCGGCCGAAACATGCCGCACCGCCATCAGCTCGCCCAACTCGGACTCAGCACAGGGCT
>CAYNOM010000586.1:0-4608 GCA_964398415.1 uncultured Polyangiales bacterium
CGCCATTCAAGGACGATGCACTTCGCGGTGGATGCTCACACTCCCGGGATCTTAGCGATACTGCTTACGTGTCTCGGCGCTTCAGGTTGCTCACTGCCCGAGCTCGACCTGACGTCGAAGCGCTGTCCCTGCAGCACCGGCTGGACCTGCGACAGCGCCACGAACCTTTGTGCGAAGGACGACGGCCGCAGAGATGGGCCCCCCTCCGAGGTCGACGGGAGCCCCACGTCCCCCGAATCCGACGCGGAGGTCCCCGCCGCGGACGCGGGCGACGGCCAAGGCTCCCGGGATTCGGGTGTGAACGTGGCCCGAGATGGCGGCGCTGAGCCCTCGGACTCGGGGGCAGGCCAGGACGCGGGGCCACCTCCCCTACTATGTGACCCGCAGGCAACCGACTGCCTCGATGCGGACGGCGACGGCATCCTGGACGATGGCGATCTCTCCGGCGTGAAGGGCGATGCCCCGTGCCGCGACGGCATTCGTGAGGGCTGCGACGACAACTGCCGCGTGAGCGCCAATCCCTTCCAGGACGACGGCGACAACGATGGCATCGGAGATCCCTGTGATCCCAACTTCTGCCGATCGTCGTCGACTTTGGTCGCGGTCGGCTACGGCGACCAGGTGCACGTGAGCAAGGACCAGGGCCTGACCTGGGCCCTTCACCGTCCCGGGCAGGAGGCCAGTCTGGCCAAGGTGCCCAACTGGGAAGACATCGCCCACGGGCGAGGTACCTGGATCGCCAATAATTCGAACGGTAACCTCGTGACCTGGGCCCGCTCCGAGGATGGGCTCGCCTGGACGACCTACCCGTTTAGCCACTGGCAGGGGACGACCAGCGCGCAAGCGGTCGGCTATGCCAACGGCATGTGGGTGCTCGGCTCTCAGGATGGCCGCCTGGCGGTCTCCTACGACGACGGCCTGAACTTTTCGTCCATCGGCGCACCCCAGGGGTGGGATGGCACGGCGATCGAGGCCTTCGCCTACCACGGAGGGCGCCTGATCGCCGTGGGGGATGGCGGGCAGCTCGCCTACTCGGACACGCCCGACGTGGCCTCGAGCTGGAAGACCCAGAAGGTCGGGTCGAGCGATTTCAAGCAGATCGTCGTCGTCTCCGGGACGTGGGTCGCCGCGGGCAGGGGCACCTGCTTTTACTCCGAAAACCGCGGGGCAGACTGGACCAGCTGCAACGCGCCCGCCGACACTTACTACGGCCTGCACTACTCGGGTGGTCTGTGGATGTTGGGCGCGCTGAACGGCGGGGCCTGGGCGTCGCATGGCAAGCCCAACGCCTTCACGGAACGGGTCTTTGCCTCGAACAATGGCGCGTGGCCGGTCTACGGCGACTGCGGCTCGGGGCGCTGGTTTGCGGGTCACGAGCAGGTCGACCCGCCCGGACGCGGTCTGCGCATGTCCGAAGACGAGGGACGCGACGCCGCGCCTGCCCAGGTGTTCGGCGGACAGTCCCTGCCTCTCTACGGCATCACGGGAGATTAGCCGTCTGGGGCTGATCCCGCGCGCGGTCCCAAAACGCGCGCACCTCGTCGAGGGAGTAGCAGCGACTGGCATCGGGCAGACTCTTCAGAAACACGCGGCCGTAGCCCTTGTGCGTGAGCCTGCGATCGAGCACCGCCACGATGCCGCGATCACTCGCCGTGCGGATCAAGCGACCGAAACCTTGCTTCAGGGCGAGGGCGGCGTTGGGTACGAGGTACCCCATGAAGGCACTCTCCCCGCGCTGCTCCATGCGCTCACAACGCGCGCGCACGAGAGGATCGGTCGGCACGTCGAAGGGCAACTTGTCGATCACCACGAGCCTCAGCGCATCACCCGGCACGTCCACGCCCTCCCAGAAGCTCGCGCTCGCGAACAAGACTCCGTCGCCGCGCGCCTTGAACGTCTCGAGCAGCTCGGTCTTCGGCGCCATGCCTTGGATCAACGGCCGCCGCGCGAGGTGCGGCGCGCACGCCTCGTGCAGCAGGCGCATCATGCGCAGCGAGGTGCACAGCACGAATGCACCCCCACCCGTGATCTCGATCAAAGACAGAATGTGCTCGGCCGCGGCTTCCACGTACTCGGGCGTGCGTGGGTCTGGCAGATCGCGCGGCAGATACAGGGCCGCTTGGTTCGGGTAGTCGAAGGGCGAGGCGAGGCTCAGCTCATCGAGCTCGAAATCGACCCCGAGCCGTTCCTTGACGAAGGCGAAGCTGTCCGCGGTGGTCAGGGTTGCGCTCGTCAGCACCACGCCCCCGCCATGCGCGAACAGGCGCTCGCGCAGGATGTCGCCCACCTCCACCGGACTTGCCCCGATCGACGTGCTCTTGCCTCGCGCCTCCATCCACGTGACGTGCGCCGCATCGCCCTCCGAAACGAGTGCCGCGTCGTCGCGCAGGCGCCGCGCACGCCGCGCGACCACGGCCACCGCCTCACTCGCAGGCGCGTTGAGCTTCGCATGCATCTCGAGTGCTTCAAGCGCCGTGTCGAGCTGAAGCAGCGGTGCTCCGAGACGCGCCGCGAAGAGCTCGCGCGAAAGGGGCGCACGAGTTGCCTCACCTTCCCGTGGGCGCGGCAAACCCGCGAAAAATGCGCTCGCTGCCGCCATGACGTTCGTGCACAAGCGCTCACTCTCCCCGTGCGTGCCGGCGGCGCGAAACGCGCGCTCTGCATCGCGCACCAGCACCGACACGCGCGTGGTGCTCACGCGCACGCCAAAGAACTCGGTCACCACGTCCTCGATCTGATGCGCCTCGTCGAAGATCACCGCGTCGTATTCGGGGATGGCACCTCCGTGGGGTCCGCGCAGCGCGAGGTCGGCGAAAAACAAGTGATGGTTCACGACGACGATCTGCGCCGCCTCTGCCTCGCGCCGCATCTTCGTCACAAAGCAGGCCTCGTGGTGTGCGCAGCGCGAGCCGATGCGCGTATCAGGGCCACTCTGGACCTCAGCCCAAATCGGCGCGTCCTCTGGCACGCCCTCGAGCTCGCGTTGCTCGCCGCGCTGGGTCATGGCCCGAAACTGCCGCAGGCGCGGCAGGTGGCGCGCATAGGCGGGCCTGTCGGCGTCGGCGCTGTGCACGAATTCGTCGTAGCGCCTGAGACACAGGTAATTGGAGAGCCCTTTCATGCAGGCCGCGGAAACCGGGACACCGAGGTGCAGCTCCAGAAACGGCAGATCGCGCTGCATGATTTGGTCCTGCAAGGTCTTCGTGCCCGTCGAGACCACGACCTTCTTGCCGGAGAGGATCGCCGGCACGAGGTAGGCGAGGGTCTTGCCCGTGCCGGTGCCTGCTTCGACGAGGGCGATGCCCGCTTCAGCGACCGCACGCTCGACGAGCTCTGCCATCCTGAGCTGCGCATCGCGATGCTCGTAGCCTTCGAGGGCCCGGGCGAGGGGGCCCCTTGGGCCGAGCAGCTCGACAGCACGCATCCAAGCCCATGTATCACACTCGGAATCGCGCGGCGAAACGCTGCCCTGCGCCACGACGACATTCATGGTAGGCCGAGGTAGACGTGATCCCACTGCGCGACATCAACCCGACCCACCGGGCCCCCTTCGTGACGTACGTGCTAATCGCGATCAACGTGGCCGTGTACGTGTACCAGTACCTGCTCTTGCCACAGACCGAGACGCTCGAGTTCGTGCAGCGCTTCGCGGTCGTGCCGGTGCACCTGTTCTCCGGCTACGGCCCCAGCTTGTCGACGCCTTTCACCAGCATGTTCATGCACGGTGGCTTTGCGCACCTCTTGTCGAACTTGTGGTTTTTGCACGTGTTCGGCGACAACGTGGAGGACGCCCTCGGGCACCTTCGCTACACGGTCTTCTACCTGTTCACGGGCGTGGCCGCGGTGCTCGCGCACTCGCTGATCGACCCGGCCAGCAGCGTTCCGATGTTGGGTGCCTCCGGCGCCATCTCGGGCGTGCTCGGTGCCTACGTGCTGCTCTACCCACGGGCCCGCGTCGTCACCTTCATCCCGATCTTTTTCCTGTTCGAGCTGCCCGCCGCCTTTTTCATCCTGGTCTGGTTCGGCGGACAGCTCTTGTCCGGCTTCATCTCGCTCGGCCAAGCGTCGGGCCCAGGCATCGCCTTCTTCGCCCACATCGGCGGCTTCGTGGCAGGCCTCGTGTTCCTGTTCGTCACCGGCAGGCCGAAGACGCGCCCCGTGACCTATCTCGGTCCGCGCGTGTCTACGCGACGCAGGTTCTGAGCGGTCAGCTCAACCGAAGGGATTGTCCGGAATCGGCTCCGAGGGCGCCGGCTTCGGCGCGACGGGCGCCGGGGTCGGCTTCGGCTTCGGGGCCACGGGTGCGGGCGCAGGTGTCGGCGTCGGCGCTGCCGGTGGAGGCTCGACGGGCACAGCGGGCCTCGCGTCGCCCGCGGGCTCCGGCGCTTTCGGAGCTTCGGATGCGGGCGCCGGGCGCGGCCTTGGCTTCGGACGACTCTCCGACTTGCTGAGCTCGATCTCGAGCACCGATCGCATGCTGTCAGCCTCAGGCTCGAAGCTCGCTACGGTCACGGTGCGCGTCGCGGTTTGATGGCCCGCAAGGCGGATGGTTACGGAGATGGGCCCCCCGGGCGCGCGCGAGAACGTGAAGTCCACCGGTGTCGTGCC
>CAYNOM010000587.1:0-2609 GCA_964398415.1 uncultured Polyangiales bacterium
CACGCACCGGCTCGAAGTGGGTGCGCGTGGCGCCGGCGCGGCTTGGACGCATCGCCCCTGTGCCCGCGCAGGTGTTTGCACTCCTCGGCGGAGACGACGGCCTCGACGGTCTGTCCGACGGCGACTTCCTCGGCACTCAGCCTGCTCGCAGCGGCCTTCGGGCGCTCGACCGCATCCAAGACCTCTCCATCCTCTTCGTGCCGGGGCAAGCCACGCCAGCGGTGCACCGCGGCATGCTCGAGTACTGCGAGATCGTCCGTAGCGGCACCTGCTTTGCGGTGCTCGATCCGCCCGAGAGGATGAGCGCGACCGACATCGTCGAGTACGTCGACCACACCGCGGCCCTCGGCGGCTCGAGCGAGCACGGCGCCATCTACTGGCCGCGCGTGGAAGTGCTCAACCCCGACCGAGGCGTGTTCGGAACTGACGGCCACGTCGTCGTGGCCCCGTCAGGCGTCGTGGCAGGCGTGTATGCACGCACGGACGGTGCCCGCCCCGGCGGCGTCTACGACCCGCCTGCGGGCGTCGAGCGCGGGCGCATGCTCACGGTGCTCGGCTTTGAGACCGACGAGGTGCTCGAGGAGACCGCCCGCGACATCGTCTACCCGCGGCGCATCAACCCGCTCACCACCATGCCGGGCTTTCCGCGCTACATCGACGGCGCGCGCACGCTCAAGGGCGACGGAAACTTCCCCTTCGTGTCCGAGCGACGCGGCGTCTCCTTCATCGCCAGGAGTGTGCAAGCTGGACTGCAGTTCGCACGGCATCGCAACAACGACGAGCGCCTGCGCGCCGAAGTGAAGCGCACGGTCACAGCGTTTCTGCTGCAGCAGATGAACCAAGGCGCGTTTCGCTCGCGGACCGCCGACACCGCCTTCTTCGTCGACATGAGCGAGAACACCCCGAGCGTGATCTTCAGCGGACGCCTCATCGTGCGCGTGGGTCTCGCCACACAGCGACCCGCCGAATGGGTCGTCATCTCCATCAGCCAGGACACTCGCCTCATGGATGCTTTGGCGAGCGCGGAGTGAACGAATGCCTGTCCTCGGTCAACCACGCTCGTTTCACCACAAGGCGAGCTTCGTCGTCGAGCTCCCTGGTGTGGGCTCCGCAGCCTTCGCCTCATGCGGGGAGCTCTCGGTCGAGGCCGCCGTGATCACCCATTTCGAGGGCGGCGCTTTGGTGCCCTACAAGGCTCCCGGCAGATTGACCTTCTCCGACGTCGACCTCGAGCGCGGCGCCACCAAGGACCGAGACCTCTACGACTGGTTTCTCGAGGTCGCCAACGCCGCAAGCGGCCGCGGCCTCACCCGTGAGGCGTTCAAGCGCGCGGTCGACATCGTCCAGCTCGACCGAGATGGCGAGACGCTCAGACGCTGGACCCTCTACGGCGCCTGGCCCTCCAAGTTCGTGGCCGGCGAGTGGGACAACGACTCGGACGACGTCGTGATCGAGTCGGTGACCCTCACCTACGACTACTTCAGCCTGGAGCAATGAGCATGGAGATCACGTGTCCGTCGGGCCTGTCTGGCCGCATCCGCGGCATGAAGGCGCGCGAGGAGCGCATCCTCGCTGACCGCAAGCTCGTGAAGAGCGGCGCCCAGATCGATCAGATCCTCGCCGCATGCTGGGAGGAGACGCTCGACCCGGGGCCCTACAGCTTTGGGTTGTCGGCCCCGAACTGGTCTGAGGTGCTCGTCGGCGACCGCTTCTACGTGCTGCTTCAGATTCGTGCCCGCTCCTACGGCTCCATGTACGAGTTCTCCGTGCCCTGCTCGAATCGCGAGTGCCGCGCGCGCATCGACTGGGAGCTCGATCTCCACGACCTGCCCGTGGCTCGGCTATCCGACGACAGTCGCGCGACTCTGCTTTCTGGCCGTACGTTCCGCACGACGCTCCCGCTCGCAGGGCGGCAGGTGGAGTTTCGGCTCATGCGTGGCGCGGACGAGCGCCGCATGAGCGCGCAGCGTCGAGCCGCAGGCGAGCGGCCGCTCACCACGATGCTGGGGCTGCGCATCGAGAGCATCGACGGCGTGGAGCCGAAGGACAAGGCGCGGTTTCTCGAAGATCTCGAGATGGCCGACGTGACGTTCCTGCTCGGTGAGTTCGACCGCGTCGACTGCGGCGTCGAGACCGAGATCGAGGTCGAGTGCCCCGAGTGCTTCGGCCTCACCACGGTGGAGCTCCCTTTCGACAAGGGCTTCTTCCTGCCGCAGAGGAAGAAGCCGAGTGCGGCGTCGAGCAGCTCTTCTGTGCGCCAGACCTCGACGGCTTTCGCGAGGTGATGTTTCGCCTGTGCTGGCATGAGCACGGCGGCTCGGGCCTGGGACTTTCGTGGGCCGAGGCGCTCGACCTCGACCTCGCGGATCGCAACTGGCTCTACGAACGCGTCAACAAGCAACGCAAGGACGAAGCCCGCGCGCTCGAGAAGGCCGCGAAGAAGAAGCACTGATGGCGCTCAACTCGTCACTCGGCATGGGATTCGTGTTCACGGCGCGAGACCTCGCGTCCGGCACGATGGCGCGTGTCGAGCGGCAGTTTAGAAGCCTCGATGACGCCGTGACGGGAGGCGAGGAGCGGATGCGCTCCGCCTTCGGCGAGCTCGGCGT
>CAYNOM010000587.1:2709-4587 GCA_964398415.1 uncultured Polyangiales bacterium
GGAGGTTCTTTGGGCGAGCTATCACCCCAGGCCGCGGCTGGACTCGCGGCGCAGGCCATAAAGGCGTTCGGACTCTCGGCGGCGGATGCAGGCATGGCCGTCGACCAGATGCTGCAGGCCGTCAACGTGTTCGCGCTCAATGCGAGCGAGCTGCCCCTCGCGCTCGGCACCGCGTCGCGCGGCGCGCAGACGTTGGGACAGTCGCTGTCCGAAACCCTGATCTCTCTCGGCTTGGTCAAGAACATCATCCCGGGCGTCGAGCGCGCGTCGACCGCGGTCGCGGTGGCCATGGAGCGCATGGCCGACCCGGCCGCCCAGAAGCGGCTTCACGGGCTCGGCGTCGAGGTCGTCAACACTCAGGGCCAGTTCAGGAGCTTTCTCGATGTGCTGGGCGACCTCGCGCCACGGCTGGCCAGCATGACCGAAGCGCAGCGCTCTGCGTTTCTGCTCAAGGCGTTCGGACGGGAAGCGCTCGGAGGGGTGAACGCCATCCTCACGCAGATCAACAACGGCATTCCCTCGAGCACCGGTGCCATCCTGCGGGGAGCCGAGGCCGTTTCGTACCTCCGCACGCAGTTCGACCAGGCGGGCGGCACGGCGGCGAGCTTCCGCGAGAAGATGCTCGACACCTTTGAGGGGCAGAAGAAGCTGCTGGCCGGCTCGCTCGAGACCTTGGCCATCACGTTGGGCGAGCCATTCGCGGCGATCTTCAAGCCGCTGGTCGCAGGCGTGACGGGCGCGGTCAACGTCCTGCTCGAAGTCTTTCGCTCGATGCCTCAGCCCGTCAAGAGGGCCTTCGCGGGCGCGACCCTGTTCTTGGGGATGCTGCTGAGCGTCGTAGGCGGTGTCATCGCGGCCAAGGCTTCGATCGCGCTCGCAGTGATCGGCATGAAGGCCCTCGGCCTCACTCTCGCGGGTGTCGCGGCCACGGCACTCCCCGTGCTCGCCGTGATCGGTCTGCTCTCCGCAGTGGGCGCGAGCCTGTACTACGCCTACGAGAAGAACCTCGGTGGCTTCCGTGACCTCGTCGACCGCGTCGTGCAGCGCGTGTCCCTCACCTTCCGAGGCCTCGCGCAGCTCTTCCAGGACGGCGTCCTCAGCGGCGCTGTCATGGACGAGCTGGGTCGTGCCGAGAACGAAGGTGTGCTCGCGTTCGTCACGCGTGTGTGGCAGCTCGTGCATCGCGCGGGCGCAGTGTGGGAGGGATTCAAAGCGGGCATTCAAGATGCGCTCACGTTCGCAGCGCCCGTCTTCGCCGCGCTCTCCGACAGCCTTGCTCAGCTCGGCCTTTCCTTCGGCACAGCCGGAGGCTCCATCGGGGCTGCTGTGGCCAACCTGCCGAGCGAGGGCTTTCGAACGTTTGGCGTCATCGTCGGTCGAGTCGTGGGCGGTATCGCCGCCGTGCTCACCGCGCTCGTCACGGTCGTGGTCAACACGTTCGCGGAGACGGCGCGCACACTGAACCTCGCCTGGTCAGTCGTGTCCTCGATCGTGTCGGCGGTCGGGGGCGCGATGGGCTGGCTGTCTGACAAGCTCGGCATCGCGGTCGATGCGGTGGGCGAAGCACTCCGGTACGTGCCTCCCTGGCTTCGCCCCGCCTACGACGCTGCCGTGGCACAGAGCGCACCTGGCACGCGCTCGACCCCCACGGCGGAGCCCATGAGCAGCATGCCGGCCGCCACCGACCTCGAGGTTCGCACGGGTGCGCTCGATCGACTCCAGGGCGCGCTGATGTCGCATCCCGCTGTAGACAGCCGTCGCGAGGACATCCACGTCACCGCAACGCTCGTCGCGGACGGAGAGACCCTCGCCCGTGTGACGCGCCAGGGCGCGCGCTCCGACGCAGCCCGAGCGTTCACGCCGCTCCAGAGCTTCTGA
>CAYNOM010000588.1:0-4585 GCA_964398415.1 uncultured Polyangiales bacterium
GAATGCGAGCGCGCGAGCCGTGTCTTCGCCGAGCGACATGCTGCTGAGGTAGACCCCGAGCGTCGCTGCGAGCAGCGTCAGCCCCTCGAGCAGGCTGAGCGCGAGCAGGCGCGTGGAGAACAGGCGCGCACCCGGCTTGCGCGGGGGCCTGCGCATGAGGTTGGGCTCCGCGGGCTCCGCTTCGAAGGCGATCGAGCACACCGGATCGATCATCAGCTCGAGGAACACGATGTGTACGGGCGACAGGGCGAGCGGCAGGCCGAGCAGCACCGGAACCAGCGACATGCCCGCGATCGGCACGTGGATCGCCAGGATGTAGGCCATCGCCTTTTGCAGGTTGTCGAAGATACGGCGGCCGAGGCGCACACCATCGACGATCGACGCAAAGTCGTCGTCCGTGACCACGAGTGCCGCCGCCTCTCGCGCCACGTCCGTGCCGCGTCCGCCCATGGCGATGCCGATGTGGGCCGCCTTCAGCGCCGGTGCATCGTTGACGCCATCGCCCGTCATGGCGACGATCTCTCCGCTCGCGCTCAGCGCCTGCACGATGCGTAGCTTGTGCTCGGGCACGGCGCGCGCGACGACGCGCACGTGTCGGAGCCGGTGCTTGAGCGCGGCGTCGTCGAGCTTCGTGAGCTCTGGGCCTGTCAGCATCGCGCCCTCGGGATCGAGCCCTGCCTGAGCCGCGATGGCGCGGGCCGTCTCCGGGTAGTCGCCGGTGATCATCATCACGCGCAGGCCCGCCTCACGGCAGGCCAAAACGGCTGCCGCGGCCTTGGCGCGAAGGGGATCCTCGAGCCCCACGAGGCCGAGCAGCTCGAAGGCGAAGTCGTGCTGCTCAGGCGGCAGCTTCGAGCCGTCGAAGGTGGCGCGCGCCACGCCGAGCACCCTGAGCCCCCGCTGTGCCATGCTGCGTACCCGCGCCGATTGCGCTTCGACCTCGGCCGGCGGCAGATGGCATAGATCGAAGATGGCCTCGGGTGCGCCCTTGGCGGCGATCAGCAGCGTGTGACCATCCTCCGCCCGCCACACCTGGGCCATGCTCAGAAGCTCGGGCGACAGGGGATACTCGCGCACGAGCTCGCAGCTGTCGTGGAGGTGCTCGGTGCCTGACAGGGCATGGATGCCGAGGCGTCGAAAGGCGACCTCCATCGGATCGAAGGGCTCGCGCGCGCTGGCCAAGATCCCGTACTCGACGATGGCGTGCACGTCCTCGGGGAGCTCACCGCCCCGCACGTCGAAGCTCGTGCGGCCGTCGTCGAGGTGAGCGATGCGCATCACGTTTTCCGTGAGCGTGCCCGTCTTGTCGGTGCACAATACGGTGGCCGAGCCGAGGGTTTCGATGGTCTTCGCCCGACGCGTGAGCACGCGATGCTTCGACAAGCGCATGGCGCCGAGCGCCATGAACACCGAGAGCACCACGGGAAACTCTTCGGGCAGCACCGCCATGGCGAGCGCGATGCCGGCGAGCAGACCACCGACAAAGTCGCCGCGTGTGAGAGTGTAGACGGTGACGAGCAACGCGCACGCAAAGAGCCCTGCGAACGCGACGATGCGCACGACCCGCGACACCTCGCGAGCCAGCGGGGATTGTTCCGTTTCGAGGCTCGACAGCGCGGCACCGATGCGGCCGATCTCGCTGTGGAGCCCCGTCGCGGTCACCTCCGCCACACCACGCCCGCGCACGACCAGCGTGCCTGCGAACACCGTCGCGGCGGGGTGCGTGTCCCCTGCGCCCGCCTCGCGCGCCGGGCCGACGCGCTTCTGCACGGGCACGGCCTCACCCGTCAGCAGCGACTCGTCCACCTCGAGGATCTGGGCGTCGACCAAGCGGGCGTCTGCGGGCACGCGATCGCCCTCGGCCAGGATCAACAGGTCGCCGCGCACCACCTCGCGTCCCGCGATGCGCAGCCGCTCACCGCTGCGGATCACGAGGGCGCGCGGGCTCGTCAGATCCTTGAGCGCAGACAGGGCGCGCTCGGTCTTCTGCTCCTGCACCACCTCGATGCCGATGATGACGAACACGAAGAACAGCAGCGTGAGCGCCTCGGCCACGTCACCCAGCACCACATAGGCGCCCCCCGCCGTCAGCAGCAGGAGGAGCATGGGCTCGCGCACGATGCGCCATACGGTGGCGAGGGCGGAGGGTGCACGATCGCTCGACAGCTCGTTCGGCCCCTCGCGTGCGAGTCGCTGCCGCGCCTCCTCGTGGCTCAGGCCGGAGGCGGGCACATGGAGGGGTCGCGCGCGATTTGCCGTCACAGGGCCCAAGGTACTCCCGGAGCACGCGTCGGCGAGGTCTTGTCCGCGTGGTGCCAGATGCGAGCCCAGAAAGCCCGCCCTTTCGCGTAAACTTCGAGGATGCAACTGTCCCTCGCCCATCTCGATCTGCGTGGCATGAGCGTGGAGCTGCCCTCGGCTTCAGAGCACAAACAGCTCGTCACCCTGCGCACGGCCACGGCGCTGCGCGGCCTCCTGACGCAGCAAGCCGGGCTCTTGCGCCTCTCGGACGTGGGCGCCGAGTGGCTCGCGCTCGACGCGCTCCAGCTCGTGTTCGGCAGCGTCCGCATCTCCGAGCGGGGCGAGGCCACGTTCGGCAACGTCGGCTTTCGTTTCGAGGCGCAGAAGGGGACGACCGAGCTCACGCTCGAAAGCCAAGGCGCGCACGCCTCGCACCTCGAGATCGATGCTGGCAACGTGCACCTCGTCGGCGATTCGCGCATGCAGCGCTTGCGCCTTTGGGTGCAAGACGCCACGGGCACGCTCGAGGCCGAGCATGCGCGCGTCGGCGCGTTTCGGATGCGCATCGGGGAGCTCGTGCTCAGCTCTCCGGAGATCAGCGCCGATGGGCTGATGGTAGGTTGGGGGCACGACGCGTTTCGTCTCGAGGCCAAGCGGCTCAGCGCGCTCGAGATGCGCTTGTCGATCGGCGCCATCGTGCTCGATGCCGAGGGGGTCGAGATCGAGGACCTGCACGTGCGCGGGCCAGATGTGTCCTTTGGGCATGCAAGCGTCGCGCGCGCCACGCTCGCTGCCCGCTTCGGTGTCGACGGTCCGAAGAGGCCGAAGGCGGAGGGGCAGAGTGAGGCTCCGGCGGCGCCGCGCGAGGCGCGTTCGGTGTTCGACTACCGTCTGCTCGATGGGCTCTCCGGAGCGCTCCACGTCGACGCCGTCGTCGACATGCTCGTACCCATTCTCGGCCGTCGTCGCGCCACCCACAAGCTGCGGCTCACGGTCGACGAGGGCTCGATCGACTATCGTGAGCTCGAGGGCGATCTGTCGGCGCTCGAGGGCTCGCTGCTCGACTTCTCGGTGCGCGACGGAGCGCTCGTGCTCGAGCGAGGCATTCCGCTTTTGCCCACGCGCGGCTTCGGCAAGCGGCTGCTCGTGTGGGACCTCTCGCCGCAGGATCTCGCGCTCGCCCAGCGGCGTCGGGTGAAGCTCTCTGTGCTGCCCCAGGTGCGGCTCGCCAAGGATCTGGCGCAGGCCAACGCCGAGCGCGACGAGAGCTCCTCGGGCTTTGCCCTCGAGCGGCTCGGCCTCGAGAACATCGATCTCGCGCTCTCGCTCGATGGGCTGTCTGCGCCGCTCTCGAGCGCGCTGCCCAAGCTGTCGTTCGAGAAGTTCTCGGCGCAGGGCAATCTGCAGCACGAGCTCAAGGGCGAGGCCAAAGACGGCATGGTGCACGCGCAGCTCGAGCGACTCGACACGAGCATCGAGGCCCTTTCGCTGGGTGAGTTGCGGCTCGACGTCTCCGAGCTGCGCCTCAACGCCCTGCGCGATGCTGCGCTCAGCTTCGTGGGCCTTTCGCTCGCCCGCTTGCAGGTCGAGATCGAGGGACTGTCGGCGCGCGGGGCGCACCTGAGCCCATGGCAGCCGCCCGCGAGCCCCGAGTAGGCCAGGTTGCGCGCGCCTCGTCGCAGATGCTAGCGCCCTCTCATGTCCAATCACTTCATTCGAGCGCGCGCGATTCTCGGTGTGCGCGACGTCGAGACCTCGGCCGCATTCTACGAGCGGGCCCTCGGCTTTCGCGTGGTGACCCGCATGGGAGAGCCGACCATGTTTGCGTCCCTGGTGCGGGACGAGGCCGGACTGTCTCTCGTGCGCACGGACGAGCCAGCCGTGGCGAGCTTTGCGTGCTGCTACTTCGACGTCGAGGGTGTCGGCGAGCTCCACGCGCGTTGCGTGGCGGAGGGCGTCGAGATCGTCCATCCGCTCACCCGGCAACCCTGGGGCAACGTCGATTTCGTGGTGATCGATCCGGACGGCCATCGCATCGCGATAGGCGAGCCCCACGCCAACGACCCGCATCCTTGAGCCGCGCTCAGCCACGCGTCTTCGGTCTGGGCACGTTTCGACGCAATGGCTCGACGCAATGGCTCGAAGAAGGCGCTGCACGGGTGCGCGCCTTTTTCGAGCCCCGTCCGCGAGAAGCTCGCGATCACGGTGGTGTTGCTGGGTGGCGACGGGCAGATTTGAACTGCCGACCTAGCGCGTATGAAACGCCCGCTCTGACCAACTGAGCTACATCGCCAGCGTCTTCCACGGCATTCGCCTTGGATGAAGCGGGGCGCAGTATAAGGGC
>CAYNOM010000589.1:0-4583 GCA_964398415.1 uncultured Polyangiales bacterium
GAGTGGGCGGCGAGGGTTTCGACCCGGTCGTGCCCATGGGTGCGGTACACGATGCCGTGCAGATAGCGCGAGAACATGCGCGCCGAGTCTTCGAGGCTCTCCCCGCGACCGAGCTGGATCTCCTTCGAGAGTAAGGTCAGCGGATTGCCACCGAGCTCGCGGATTCCCACCTCGAACGAGATTCGCGTACGCGTGCTGCTCTTCTCGAGCAGGATGCCCACGCTTTTGCCCTCGAGCGGCCGCGGATGCTGCCTGTCGCCGCGCAGGCGCTTGAGCTCGCTGCTGCGATCGAGCAGCGAAAGTAGGCCGTCCTGACCGAGATCGGAGAGCGTGAGAAAATGGCGAGTCATGGCGACGCCTCCGCTGCGAGCTGAGCGAAAGCCTGCTCGACGTGGCCCATGCCTTCGTCGAGCTCGTCCTTCGTGATGGTCAGGGCGGGGCAGATGCGCACCACGTTGCCGCCAGCCAGGGTCACGAGCACCGAGCGCTCACGGATCTTCGCCATCACCGCCGCCGGATCGACGCCGTCTCGCAACGCGAGCCCACGCAGAAGCCCGCGGCCGCGCGGCTCGGCGATGAGCGTCGGGTACTTCGTCGCAAGGTGCTCGCAGCGCGCCCTGAGCTCGTCGCCGCGCGCTGTCACGTTGTCGAGCACGCGCTCTTCGTCGAAGATCGCAAGCACGGCGAGGCCCGCCGCACAGGCCAGGGGATTGCCACCAAACGTGCTCGCGTGCGTGCCCGGTGGCAGCGCGAGGGCGACGCGTTCGCGCAGCAACATCGCGCCCAGCGGAAAACCTCCCGCGATGCCTTTGGCGAGCGAACAAGCGTCGGGCGTGACGCCCTCGACCTCACCCCCGAGGAATGGACCCGTGCGTCCGTAGCCGGTCTGCACCTCGTCGAACAAAAGGAGCGTGCCCGTTTCGTCGCACAGGGCGCGCAGACCCGCGAGATACCCGACCGGGGGCACGAAGATGCCGCCTTCGGCCTGCACGGGCTCGACGAGGATCGCCGCGGTGCGCTCGTTGACGGCGGCGCGCATGGCCGCGAGGTCGCCGTAGGGCACGTGCTTTACGCCGCCAACCATCGGCCCCATGCCTTCGTGGTACTTCATCTGGCCGGTGAGCGTCAGCGCCCCCATGGTGCGGCCGTGGAAGCTCGAGAAGGTGGAGATGATCTCGACACGCTCGGGCCGACCTTCGCCAAAATGGTAATGGCGCGCGAGCTTGAGCAGCGCCTCGTTGGCCTCGGTGCCGCTGTTGCAGAAAAAGACGCGATCGAAGGCCGTGCGCCGCACCAGCGCCTCGGCGAGCTCGATGGCGCGGTCGTTGTACCAGAGGTTCGAGGTGTGCATGAGCCGCCCCGCCTGGTCGGCGATGGCCCTCTGCAGCTTGGGGTGGCAGTGTCCGACGGAGGTGACCGCGAGCCCCGCCGACAGGTCGAGAAAGGCCC
Organism: uncultured Polyangiales bacterium; assembly: GCA_964398415.1. Taxonomy (GTDB): domain Bacteria; phylum Myxococcota_A; class Polyangia; order Polyangiales; family DASUME01; genus DASUME01. Next base: position 1,450 of record CAYNOM010000589.1, read on the forward strand.
TGCCCTGCACGTCGCGCATGCGCACGCCGTGGCCTTCGCACAGCACGATCGGCGCGGGTTTGTAGTTCTGGAGTTGGACCTGCTTGGCCTTGTCGATCAGGCGCTGGTTTTCGTTCGTCACAGCCTTCACCCGCGGATTTCGGTGCCAATGCCCTTGTCGGTGAACACTTCGAGCAGCAGCGCGTGCCGAAGTCGTCCGTCGACGATGTGAACCTTGCGCGTGCCGGCGCGCAGCGCATCGAGCGCGCAGTCGACCTTGGGAATCATGCCGCCCGAGATCACGCCATCGCTCTTCAGCTGGTCGATGTCGGCCGCCGTGAGCGAAGGGATGAGCTGGCCCTCGCCATTCTTCACACCCTCGATGTCGGTCATCAGCATGAGCTTCTCGGCATCGACCGCCGAAGCCACCGCGCCCGCCACGGTGTCGGCGTTGACGTTGAGCGAGCGGCCCTCGTCGTCGACCGCGATGGGTGCGATGACCGGGATGCAACCCTGCTGCACGAGGCCTTTGATCAGGCCGGCGCGCACCTCTTTGACGGCGCCCACGCGCCCGGGGTCGACCAGGCGACCGGCCTTCGTGCGCATCTCGGCGACCTTGTCGGCGCGGATGCAGCAATCGTCGTGGCCATTGAGCCCCACCGCGCGTCCGCCATGCCGATTGATCAGCGCGACGATGCCGTGGTTGACCCGGCCGCCGAGGACCATCTCGACCACTTCCATGGTGCGCTCATCGGTGACCCTGAGGCCGTCGATGCGCTCGGATACGACCCCCATCGCAGCGAGCTCCTTGTCGATCTGCGGGCCGCCCCCGTGAACCACGATCACGTTGATGCCCACGTAGCGCATGAGCACCACATCTCGCGCGAAGCTCTGCTGCAGCTCGGGATCTGTCAACGCGTGGCAGCAGTAATTCACGACCACGGTGCGCCCGTGAAAGCGGCGGATGTAGGGCAACGCTTCCTGGAGCGTCGCGGCTTTGGCGATGAGATCCTGCATCAAGGGCCACCAGATAGCATCGAAGCTGCCCCCACGCAGGGCCTGCCACGCGGCCTACCGAACACCGCGGGCGACTACAGGATGTAGCGAGCCAGGTCGTCGTTCGAGACGATGGGGTCGAGGGTTTGCCTCACCCGGGCGGCGTCGATCACCACCTCCCGTTCGGCCATCTCGCCGGCGCGGAAGCTGAGGTCGTCGAGCAAGGCCTCCATGATGGTGTGAAGACGGCGCGCGCCGATGTTCTCGGCCCGCTCGTTGGCCTCGGCGGCGTAGTCGGCGAGCGCCTCGATGGCGTCGTCGGTGAAGCTCAAAGAGACACCTTCGGTCGCGATCAGGGCTTGATACTGACGCGTGAGGGCGTTCTTGGGCTCGGTCAGGATGCGCACGAAATCGGCGCGTGACAGCGACTCGAGCTCGACCCGCACGGGAAAGCGTCCCTGAAGCTCGGGGATGAGGTCTGCCACCTTCGACACGTGAAACGCGCCGGCCGCGATGAACAGGACGTGGTCGGTCTTCACGGGACCGTATTTGGTGCTGACCGTGGAGCCCTCGACGATGGGCAGAAGGTCGCGCTGCACGCCCTCGCGCGACACGTCTGCCCCTTGGACCGCCCCGCCGCGGGAGGCCACCTTGTCGATCTCGTCGAGAAACACGATGCCCGACTGCTCGGTGCGCTCGACGGCGAGGCGCCGCACCTTGTCCATGTCGACGAGCCGCTCGGCCTCCTGTCGCTCCAGCACCTTCTGCGCCTCGGCCACCTTGAGAGTGCGCTTCTTGGTCTTGCCGGAAAGGCCCGAGAGCCCTCCGAGCATGTCGCCCATCTTGCGCTCGAGGTCTTCCATGCCGGGGCCGCCAAAGATCGACATGATAGGCATGCCCGCGCCCTTTTCCTCCACCTCGAGCTCCACGGTTTGTTCGCTGAGCTCCCCCGAGCGCAGGCGCGCCCGCATGTCGCTGATCTCCGACGCCGGGATCACCGGCTCGGCCTCCTGTTGGGGCAGCGAGAACGAAAAGGGCCCGAACGACTGGGGGGTGCTCTTCGGCGGGCTGACGGGTGGACGAAGGAGCAAGCGAATCAGGCGGTCCTCTGCGTGGCGCTCGGCCCGCGCGCGCACCTCGAGCAGCTGCTCCTCGCGCACGAGCTCGACCGTCTGCCCCGGCTGCTTCCACCCCGCGACGGTGAAGGGCAACGCGAGACGCCAGCGCCGCATCCTCGATGCCGCCGGCGCGACGGTGGCGCCGGGCGGTTTTCTTCTCTACACGACCTGCACCTTCAGCCTGCGGGAGAACGAGGAGGCGGTCGAAAAATTTCTCGCCGCATCGCCTGACTTCGACGCGGTCGCGGCGCCGCACCTCGACGCGTTTCGCTCGCCCTTTTCGATCCCTCCCGCCTACCGCGTTTATCCGCATCGCTCTCCCGGAGCGGGCGGATTTGCGATGTTGCTTCGCCGACACGGGGAAAGGCCTCCGCTCGAAGCGACACCCCTCCCCTCCCCGCTCCTCGACTATCCGGTGGGCGAATCGCCCAGCAGCGGCTCGGCCTGATGGACGGTCCCCTCGGCTTCGCGGACGGCCGCGCGACTGATCGTGGGCAGATCGTGCGGGAGGTCGGCGAGGCTGGGCTCGCAGGCGAGGAACTCCCTCGTGTAGGGGTGGCTCGGGCGATGCACGAGGGAGAACGCGTCCCCCTCCTCGAGCAGTCCGCCTTCGAAAAAAATCCCGATCCGATCCGCGAAGCGGTCGAGTCCGCCAAGGCGGCCGGAGGTGGCGAGGACGGCGATCCCGAACTCGTCCCGCACGCGGCCGAGCAGGTCGTGGTAGCTCGCTTCCGCAATGCAATCGAGGTCGGCGCCAGCCTCCTCCGAGACGAGAAGTCTAGATCCGAGGTAGAGGGCGCGCATCACGAGGAGGCGCTTCCGGGCCAAGGGGGGGAGCTCGCCCAGCTTCGCCGACAGGAGCGTTTCGGGCTCGAAGAGGCCCGCCCCGAAAAAACAGTCTCCCTGCGCCGCCAAGCGCGCTTCGGGACGTCCGCGAGCGAGGCGCCGCAGCTCCGCGAGCCAGCCTTCCACGGTGCGGTCGGGATCGAAGGGTGCCGAGGCCTCGGCGGGAACGACGGTGAGGTCCCCGCGGCGCAACTC
>CAYNOM010000590.1:0-4579 GCA_964398415.1 uncultured Polyangiales bacterium
AACGGGTACATCGACGACATGCACGGCATTCGCGTCGACGTCGCGCGCTTCGACGGAATGCTGCCCGCAGCACCCGACGACCTGTTCAAGGCTTTTGAGAAGGCTTGCAAGGGTCACAAGGGTGAGGTGAAGGAAGGCATCTGCACGGCGACGGAGAAATCGAACGCAACAAACACACGCGCCATCGTGGGCCTCAACGCGGCCTACGCACGGGCCGCCACAACCCTCGGCGCAAACCCGCTGCTCCACGCCCGTGAGTGCCCGGACGGCTTTGGCGCGACGCAGTCAGAGCGCGTCGAGCTCGCCCGCGGCGACGCCATGGACTACTGGTACGGCCACGGCACTCTGATGGCGAGCACCATGGCGGCACGCTCGGGCGTCGAAGGGGAGCCCGCGAGCCTACTCGACCTGCCTGCAGCAGGGGGGGGCAAGCTCGACCAGCACGTGAAGATCGTGACCTGCGCGGCGGGCTTCCATGGCGAGGTCAGCGATGACGACGACGAGGTGGTCATGGTGAGGGGCTCCGTTGACGGCGCCGTCGAATGCATGGAGTACTTCCTCGCGCTCAAGGCACGCGGCGCGAACCTCGTCGCCATCAACATGTCGCTCGGCATGGCGGAGCAGTTCGGCAACGTGCCTTTCAGGGAGGACGCGCTGTTGCACAAGGACGATGCGATGGTTGAGATGTTCGATCGTCTGGAGCTCGAGGACATCGTCGTTGCAGCTTCGGCCCACAACTTGTTTCGTGACATCGACGACAAGCCTGCGCACGCCATGTACCCGGCCGCCTTTCCCCACGAGAACATCGTGCGCGTAGGCGGCATCAACGAGCGGGGGACGTGGTTCGGCAACCACGGACGGCACACCATCGATCTGGCCGCACCGTCGCAAGGCATCGCCCACGCGGCCATTGGGCCCGACCTCGCCATGATGGCGCGCCTCGTGCGAAGCGAAGCGCGAGAGCTCGGCGCAAGGGGCGACGTGCCGTTCGATTTCGTGAAGTTCGGCGAGGGCACCTCCCAGGGCACGGCCTACGTGTCGACGATGGTGGCGCTCTTGCGCGCCAACGCGACCACGGCCCACCTGAGCGCTGCTCAGATTCGCCGCCTGCTGCTCTCGTCGGCCACGCCTCTGCCGGCCCTGCCGGTCATGCGCGTCCTGCGTCCGGGGAGCAGCCCCCAAGTACAGCTCGGGTACTGGCTGTCGCTGGGCATGCTCGAGCCTGCCACACGCGCGGCCAAGCAGGCTGAGCTCGACAACAGCTCGAAGTCCGGGCGTATCGCGCGCCTCAACCGCGCGCTGCGCTGCGAAGGCTACCGCTTCGAGCGCATCGTGTCCCCGGTGCAACGCCAAGTGGCAGAGTCGGGCCCCATCCCCGTGGAAGCCGAGAGCCATGAGTGTGCCGAGGGCTCGCAGCAGCGGAGCCTCGACGCCGTGGTCATCCGCCCCGACGGCAGCACCGAGGCCCTCACCCTGCACGCTCGCGGCGACGGTCACTTTGGCACGAGCTACGTCCCAGGGCCGGACGGCTGCTATCGCTTCGCCTTGAGCCATGCTCCCGACGACTCGCTGACGGTGCGCATCGGCGCCGCCGACACGGGCTGTTAGCCGCAAGCGCGTGGCGCACCCGCCAGAGTGCCGGTTTGGCCGGGTCACAAAACTGTGATAGGCCTGTTCGGCCATGCTCCAGCGGAGCAAGTTGTACGCCCCTCCCCTTGCGCACGAAGCCGTGGCGCGCGCGCGCCTGCTCGAGGCGCTCGAGGCTCTGCGTCCAGGCGGCGTGTTCGCCATCGTGGCGCCGGCCGGCTACGGCAAGACGACGCTGGTCTCGCAGTGGCTTGCTTCCCGAGGTGCGAAGTCTGCCGCTTGGCTGACGCTCGAAGCGGCCGACGGCGACGCCCGGCGCTGCGCGCGCTACGTCTGCGCCGCCCTCGAAAAGGCCCTGCCATCGCTCGAGGGCCTCGTGAGTCTGCTCGACGCGGGCGCCCCGACCGGCGCTCGGGAGCTTGCCGAGGCCCTGCTCGAGGAGCTGAGGGGGGGCTCGACACCGGTCGTGTTGGTCTTGGACGACTACCACGCGCTCGCGCCCGATGCCGACGCACACGAGCTTCTGGCTCACCTCGCCGAGCACTGTCCACCCTTGCTGTCGCTGGTCGTCACGAGCCGCAGCGCGCCGCCCTTCCCCGGCGCGCGAATGCGGGCGCGGGGGAAGCTGCTCGAGCTCGATGCGGCCGCCATGCGCTTCTCCGCCGCGGAGGCAGCTCAGCTCCTGCATGCGAGGGGCCTCTCGCTCCCACGCCCCATCCTATCCAAGTTGGCGGAGCGAACGGAGGGCTGGGCCGTGGGGCTCGTGCTCGCGTCGCTCTTGCTCCGCCAGGGTGGCGAGCCGGAAGCGCTCCTCGCGCAGTTTCGAGGCACCCACCACTGGGTGGCGGACTACCTCGTACAGGAGGTGCTACGAGGCGAGCCGGAGACGGTTCGAGAGTTCGTGCTGTTGAGCGCTGCCTTGCCCGAGCTCAGCGAGGAGCTGTGCGCGGCGGCCGGCCTTCGCAGCGACCTCGCCAGCCTCAGCGACCTGTTCGCGCGCGGGCTGTTTCTGACTCCCCTCGACACGGAGCGGCGTCGGTTTCGTTACCACGATCTGGTGCGCGAGCTGTTGCTCGATCGGGCGCTCGCGTCGCTGCGCCCACGCGTGCGCGAGATCCGTCTTCGCGCCGCGCGCTGGCTGAGCGAGCACGACCGCCCGGAGACTGCCCTCGAGCTTCTGCTCCTCGAGGGCGAGCACACGCAGGCCGCCGAGCTATTCGAACGACACTCGCGCTCGCGCCTCTTGGTCGGCGAGTTTGCTTCGCTGCGCTCGTTTCTCGAGGCGATCCCGGAGGAGGTCAGAAACGCGCGTCCGCGCCTGCTCACGCTGTCAGCCTGGACACTGCCGGATGAGCGACGGGCGCGTCTTCTGCCGACGCTCCTGGCCCGCGCCGACGAGTTGCTCACCGAGGCCGCGCGGCGCGACGGAGCCATCCTCGGCCCCGCGCATCGGGCGCTCGGCATCAGCGACACGGCCACGCGCGACCAGCTATTCGCCGAGATCGCCATGATGCGCTCGTTCGCGGCGCGCATGCGACGAGACTTCGACGAGGCGAGCCGACTCTCCGAGTGCGCGCTCGAGCTATCGCGCGAAGGGGGTATTCCCGTCCGCGCGCGGGCCGCCACGGGGCTGGGTCAGGACGCCTTCATGCGCGGCGACTTCGCCCTGGCCCGCGAGCAGCTCGAGCGTGCCCTGGCCATCGCGCTCGACGAAGGCGAGCTCGTCAGCGTCATCATGGCCCAGGGGTATCTGGTCGAAGTCTTGAGCTGCGCCGGTGAGCTCGACCTCGCCCTGAGCGTCGCGTACCGGGTGGGTCGCTGGATGGAGCGCCACAAGCTCTCTCGCGTTCCGCTCGCAAAGTGGCAGCGTGGTGGCCTCGCCGTGGTGTTTCTGGAGCGCAACCAGCTCGATCGCGCGGCCGAGGTCATCGAGCCCCTGCTCCGGCTCGAGCACGGAGCACCGCTGCAACAGATGGTGGTCCAAGCTCGGCTCGCCACCCTCGCGCGAGCACGCGGCGACTTCGAGCGAGCGGAGCGCGCGCTCGACGCAATCGACGCGATTCGCCGCGCCACCGGCACCCAGTACTCGTTCGGCTTTGCGTCGATCCCGGCCATGCGCGCAGACCTCGCGCTCAGGCGTGGTCAACCCGAGCGCGCCCTCGCGTGGTATCGCCAGCACGGGGCCGAGTGCCTTGCGTCGAGCGACTTCTTGAGCGAGGGCGACCGCGAGATCGCCGTGCGTGTGAAGGCCTCAGCCCTCGACGCTGCCGAGGCCTCGCAGCAGGCACTCTCACTCGCCGAACAGGCCGCGCAACATGGACGGATCACCCGGGCCGTCAGCGCGCAGATGATGGCAGCGCACGCCATGCTGCGAACAGGGCAGCACACGGCCGCAGCGTCGCTTCTCGCGCGCTGTTTCGAGACCGCCGAAGCCCACGGCCTTCACCGCTGCCTGATCGACTCGCTGCCCGACGCCACGAGCGTGCTTCGCTTTGCGAGCGAGCGTTCGATAGGCCTCTCCTTGACCCGACGCCTCGTCGCGGGCCTGACCGACGCCACAGGGGAGCTGCGGATGCCCGTGGACGGCCTCGCGGAAGCTTTGAGGCCTCGCGAATTGCAGGTGCTCAAGCTGCTGGGCGAGGGACTCAAGAACGAGCACATCGCCCAGCGGCTCGGCATCCAGACGAGCACCGTCAAGGTGCACCTTCGCGCGCTGTACGCGAAGCTCGGCGCGCAGAGCCGGGCGCACGCGTTGGCACGCGCCCGCGAGCTCAGACTCCCTTAGTACGATGGAATCAGTTGCAGCCGATGGGCGACGTAGCGACCACGACGTCATCGATCAAGATTCGGGCCGACGATTGCGCGGACGCGCTGCTCAAGATGCCGGCGGCTACCCAGTCATAGCCGCCCGTGGGAAGCGAATCGATATCGACCAAGGAGGCCTCGTCGTTGCCGTCGACGCGCAGCGTGATCGCGCCTCCGGAGTCGGCAA
>CAYNOM010000591.1:0-4567 GCA_964398415.1 uncultured Polyangiales bacterium
CCGTACGGCCTCGGTTCATCCCCCCCCGCGTGGGGAACGCAACCCAAGGTTATGCGCCGTGAAGTCAAGGTCCGGTTCATCCCCACCCGCGTGGGGAACGCGCATTTAGGCAGACAGAGAGGACGGAGAGCGTGTCAAAGATCGCGGCCCCGAGGTGTGGCCTCGGCTTGCGAGCGGGTAGGGCGCGACCGCCGCGGTCGGCGGTGAGCTCCTCGGCACCATGGTGGTCGTGCCGCTCTCCGCCAGGCGAGGCCCCGTTGCGTGCCAGCGCTCGCAAGGCCACAGTCCACACGACAACATGGCGACGCCACACGATAAGCTCGCAAAGACCGTGTTCTCGCAGCTTGAGCACGCGCGCGCCGAGCTATCTTCGGTCCTGCCGAAAGCCATCGTCGAGAAGGCCCGCTGGGATTCGCTCGCGCTGGTCTCTGGCGAGTTCGTCGATCCAGCGCTCGCGCATCTGCACTCGGACCTGCTGTACACGGTGCAGATCGGATCCTCCGATGCGTGCATCTACGTCCTGTTCGAGCACATGTCCTCGGTCGAGCGCACGATGGCGTTCCGACTGCTGCGCTACATGACGAGGGTGTGGGAGCGGTTCGAACAGGATCGCCCAGGCAAGCCACTGCCACTCATCATTCCGGTGGTGCTCCATCACAGCGACTCCGGCTGGACGGCCCCGACGCGCTTCCGCGAGTTGCTCGACCTGAGCGAAGACGTGAGCGCCGCCGTATCGCCGTTCGTCCCCGACTTCACCTTCATCCTGGACGACCTCTCGCGGCTCGACGACGAGGGGCTGCGGGCGCGCGCCCTGACCGAGCTCGGCCGTCTGACGCTGCTTGTGCTGCAGCGCTGCCGAGGCGTCGAGGATCCGGTGTCGGTGCTGCGACCCTGGATGCAGACCGTGGTGGCCGTGCTCACTGCGCCGAAGGGCGTGGAAGCGCTCTCGGCCATCGCAGGCTATATTATCGAGGCCAGCGAGGGCCGCCCCGAAGACATTGGGGCGTTCTTCCGCGAGCTTGGACCACAGGCACAGGAGGCGTACGTGACCGCTGCAGAGAAGCTCACCGCGCAAGTCCGCGCCAAGGCACTCGCTCAGGGCCGTACCGAGGGCCAGGCCGCGCTGCTACTCAGGCAGCTGGGCCTTCGATTCGGACCGCTTCCCGAGGGCGCACAAGCGGCCATCCGGGGGGCCGGCCCCGCCGAGCTCGATCGCCTGGCCGAGCGGGTCCTCACCGCGTCGACGCTGGACGAGGTCTTCCAGGGCTGAGCGCAATCTTCGGGTCTCGTCCAGCAAGGGAGGCGCCGCACGCGTGTCGCGGCGCACCACGGTCCGCTCCATGCACCCGACGATCGGCTGTCACGCCCATCGGAGCCGTTCCCAGGAGCGCATGGAGGTCGAAAACACGAGTGGTTCTGTGGCGGCGGGCGAACTCGCGCAGCGAGCTGCTTGCGGACCCCGCCCTGCTCGTGCGACGCCCGCCGCATGAGAAGCGCGAAGCCCCAGATCATGACGCGTCTAAGTGACGGTGAGCCCTGGAAGCCTGCGAAGGTCTCCGAGATGATGCTTGAGTTTGCAGCGCCGTTGCTCGACTTAGTCGACCCTCCGCGGACGGGAGAGCGCATTCGGAGCGCCATGCATCTCGCGAGCCTGTGCTGGAACGCGCGGCTCTACGAGGAACTGGGAGATGAGACGTTCATCCGAGCGCTCGAGCCGGTCATCGAGCAGGCCCCGAACGAGGTTCGGACTGCGCTCGAGAAGATGCTCGAGGACCGCCGCACCCGCTTTGCCGATATCGGGTACGCGGTGCTCGCGGACGTCACGGGCGAGAGCGCGGAGGAGGTACGGGTGACCGCGGGCGCGTACGTGCCCGAGGTCAAGGTCGCGAACCTGCTGCCACGGCCTCCCGCAGCGCCACAGCGCTCCGGCGCGAGGGGGCCGAAGGCCGCCAGGGTTCCGTCAGGTCCAGGCGGAATGATGCCCTTCGACCTCTTGTTTCAGAGCGTCGCGGAAGAGGAGACGCGTTCCATCCACGTGCCGCCGGGATCGAAGATGTCGGTCCCCGAAGGGACGTACCTTTTTCGCGAGTTCTACTGCACCGAGCCGCGTTGCGACTGTCGGCGCGTGATCTTGCATGTGGTCGATGTGGCTCGAGAGCGCGTCGCGGCATCGATCAACTACGCGTTCGAGCCGCCGAGGCCCCCGTTCGATGACGAGCAGCAAGTCGCGCTCGATCCGCTCAATCCGCAGTCCGAAGCGTCGGATGGGCTCTTGCAGTTGTTCGAGCAGATGGTCGAGTTCGATGCCGCGTATCGCGCGCGACTGGTGAGGCACTACACGATGTGGAAGCAGGTGGTCGACGATCCGAGCCACCCAGACCACGGCAAGGTGCGCTCGGTGCTCCACGAAGATCCAACGTTCGAGTCCGCCTTCCCCTATCGGCAGCCGGTTCGGCGCGCGAGCGCCAAGGTGGGCGCGAACGACCCATGCGCGTGTGGGAGTGGAAAGAAGTACAAGCGCTGCTGTCGCGCGATGCACGCTGCGCGTTGAGCGACCGGAGGGGCGCCTCGTCTGAGTCGGGCAACCTGCACCGAGCAGTGCTTCCGGCAGCGTCGACCTCATACGCTTCCAGAGAAAAGAACCTCCCATGGGTTCAGTTCGCGCAGCACTTCTTGAACTTCTTGCCGCTGCCGCACGGACAAGGATCGTTGCGCCCGATCTTGGGGCCCTCGCGCTGAAACGGCACCGCGTTCCGAGCGTATCGCGCTGCGAAGGCCTCGCGGCCCGCGGCCCAGTACGCGTACATGTCCCTTACGGTTTCGGAAAGTGTCTCGCGTCCTTCCTGAAGCCACTCTTCGGGATGGTCGGCGGCCGCGGGCCAGTGCTCGCGGACCGTCTCCATCGGCACGGTGCCCGTGAGCGCGAGCAGACGAAGCACCTTGGGGAAGCAGTGCTTGTCGCCGTCCCAGGTGTCGTCGCGCAGGGCCATGCCTACGTAGCCCGAGCAGAACTCGCGCACCGCGACATGGTCGCCTGGATCCGGGCAGAAGTCCGCGCTGTGGTCTGCAAGAGAGCGCAGCACTTGCTCGTAGAGCGCCATCAGCGCACCCGTGAAGGTCTGCGCTTCGCGCTGGTTCGCGAAGGCGTGCTCTCCGAGGACCGCCGGCATCCAGTCGCTCGGATGTACCACCTGGGGCGCGGTCGCGACCGCCGCGAACAGACCGCATAGTGCGTGGAAGTTCAGGATCTTCGGTGACGCAGCGAGCATGCGCTGGAGATCAGCAATGGGCGGGCGAGAGCACGTAAGCGCCCACAGTCTTCGGCCTGTCGCCGGATCGCCCGAGGCCTTGGCAAAGCTCGCGATCCCGTCTTCTTCGATGGCCTGCAACGCTTCGTCGAGGGCCGCCTGATCCGTTTCGAACAGATCGTCCCAGACGGTCGAGCCTCCCAGGTGGTCCTCCACTTCGAGCAACCATCCTGGATCGCTCTCACCTCGATAGATGCAGATCCTGACGGCCACGCCGTCGCGCTCGATCACGCGTTGAAGTGGGGAGTACTCGAGTACTGGCTCCGTGTCGTCAGCATCGGGCGGAGGCGTGGCTGGCATGCCGTAGCCATACTCCACGAGGGCGAGGCTGTCGCGGACGGACGAGCTCCGCGACGAGGCCCTGCTCGCTGGCGCTACGACCTCAAGCCTTATCGCTACCGCGGCCAGCGGCACACGACCGTCATGGTGCGCGTCCCCAAGCGCTTCGTCGACGAGACGCTCTGGCCGCAGTTCCAGCGTGCAAGCGAAGAGCTGCGCAGGCATCTTGACGACGTCGCCACGCAAGTGATCGAGCGCGCTCTCGACGCGAAGGACGTCGATGCGGAGGAGCGCGAGCAGCCGCAGCAGGCGCTGCCGTTCGCGGGGCAGGGGGAGTGATCCTATGGGCCTCGCAATCGGAGGGGCTTGAGCGGTTCAGGTACCATCGCGCTCGACCAGAGCGGTGATAACCTTGCCACCGGGATGCAGGCGACCGCGCTTCACTTCTTGGTGCTCAGCCTCGCCGGTTGGGTGAACCGCCGACAGCTCGCGGCGATCGAGTACCTGCGTGAGGAGAACCGAGTACTCCGCGCGCAGCTCGGCTCGAAGCGGCTGAAGCTCACGGACGCCGAGCGCCGCGCGCTCGCCGTGAAGGGCAGGGCCCTCGGCCGAAAGGCGCTCGGTGAGCTCGCAAGCCTCGTGACGCCTGACACGATCCTTGGTTGGTACCGCAGGCTCGTTGCAGCCAAGTACGACGGGACTGCCAAGCGCGGCTCTGGCCGCCCGCGCAAGGCTGCGGACGTCCGCGCGCTGGTGGTCCGGATGGCGCGCGAGAACCCGCGCTGGGGCTACACACGCCTCGTCGGGGCGATGAAGAACCTCGGACACGAGCTCGGACGCAACACCGTCAAGCGCATCCTCGCCCAAGCCGGCATCGCACCGGCGCCCGAACGGCGAAAGGGCATGTCGTGGAAGACTTTCCTGCGCGCTCACTGGGACGCGATCGCGAGCGCCGACTTCTTCGCGGTCGAGGTGCTGAC
>CAYNOM010000592.1:0-4565 GCA_964398415.1 uncultured Polyangiales bacterium
CATGCCAAGCAACCTTGAAGAACGGTGTGCGAACGTCTTCCGAGCAGCGCTCTGGGCCTTCACCCGCTTCATGGCGCCGAAGCCGCGGGAGGAGTTGGTGGTTGACGAAGAGGGCGTGCGGCGGCTTCGCGCAGGTGAGATCATCGAGCGCGTGCGCTGGGCCCAGCTGATCAACGTCACTATCGCGACCACCGACGAGGGCCCCTTCGTGGAGGACTTCTTTTGGCTGCTACGGGAGTCGGACGGCTCTGGGTGCGCGATCTCTGGCGGGCAGGCCGAGGCGAGCGGGCTGCTCGAGAAGCTGCAGAAGCTGCCGCGCTTCAACAACGAGGCTGTCATCGTAGCGAGCGGGTCGACGAGCCACGCGCTGTTCGTGTGCTGGGAAGGATCACCCGGTGAGGGTGCGGCCTGCGTGCAATGAATCTCGAGGACCCTCCGAGCTGGCCCGGTATCATGGCCTGATCACCGTGTGCAAGCGTTCGAAAGCACAGCCAGACCGCCGCTCGATGGCACCCGACTGTCGTGACCTACGCAGGACTTCCAAGGAAACACTGGAGGTCGTGAGAGACACGCTTTCGAAGGTCCGCTATTCGCTGAGACAGTAAGTCTCTACATCCCCCGTCAGGACGCCCCGTCGTATGCACGGCGTCAGATGTGTAGACGCGCGCCACGGCGCGCGCACAAGCGGGATTCTTTAGAGACCCTCAGCAGTCAAGGAGGCTCACATGACACAATGGCCAACGAACATCGCGATTGCTCTGCAATGCGCGCGGTTCCAACGAGCGATCGCTATGCCGATCGTGCTTGGATTCCTGAGTGCCTGCGCGTCGCGCGACATCGAGGTCGATTCGAATGCACCCGACGCGTCCGTCGCCGAGCCCGACCTGAGAGGGACCGTCGAGCTGGCCTACGTCGAACGTCCCGATGGCGCATCGGAGCTCGAGTACAGCGTGGCACTCGACGACATGGACCGAGTGCAGCTCGTGTTCGCTACCGACCCGGAGCTTTCTCCGGGCACAGAGCTCGAGGTTTGGGGTGAGTGGGAGGGCGACTCTCGGCTCATCGTTCGCGACTTCCAAGTCATGTCGACCCTCAAGCGCCTCGACGCGCCGTGGATCCGCAAGCCGATGCTCCACCGTGTCGCCGTGCTTTCGGCGGACGGCGTGTCCGTCAGCGAGGCCGACGTGGCGCGTGAGATGGCCGAAGTGAATCGCTTCTACACGGAGACGACGCGCGGCATGGACACGTTCGAGATGCAAGTCTACCGGAACTACAAGCTCGGGCTCTCGACCACAGACTGCGACGACAGGGGCGGCGTCCAGAGTCGCTTGACCACTGCCTTCACGCAGGATGGCTTCGATCCGGCCAACTATGATCACCTCGTCTTCATCGTGCCCACGAGCTGCGGCTCGTGGCGGGGGGCGAGCGCTATCGTCGGCGCGGTGGGCGACGACGGGCGTTATAGCGTCCGCATTCGGTCGATCTACAAAGACGACGTGGCGCACGCCTACCCGTTCATTCACGAGCTCGGACACAACCTCGGGATGCGCCATGCTCAATCGGCCAAGTGCACAGGGAGTCTCTACACGCCCTTGCTCGCAGGTTGCAGCATCGAGGATTACGGCGACTCCAACGATCCGATGGGGGGTGGTTGGACGGAAGTCTACTGGAACACGCCGCACCAGCGCTTCTTCGGCTGGATTGCACCGGAGCGCGCGATCACTGCCGGCGGAAGCGGCACGTTCAACCTCATTCCCATGGATGCCAAGCAAGGCTGTGGCATCCAGGCGCTGCGCATCCCTATCCCCGATGAGCCTGCCAAGTACTTCTACGTGGAGTATCGCAAGGCCCGCTCAGACAGCGCCTATGCCGGCACGGGTACGAACGTCAGGGGCGACGCCGTGCTGATCACCCGATCGCAGGATGGGCTTCGCAATGACTCGAGCACCCAGCGCATCGAGCTCGGCACCACGCGCTTCGAGGGCGCACTGGTCGGCAGCACCTACGACCTCGGAAGCGGCGTGTCCGTGACGGTGCGAAGCATGGGTCCGCAGGTGGCTCAGGTCGTGGTGCAGGCGCCCGGCACGAACCCGCATCGCGATGATGCGGGGGGCAGCGTGGCCAAGCTCAGCGACGGAAGCGTCGGGCCGACTTCGTGCGCGGCTCCACCCGCCGACGGCTGTCCGAGCGATCCCAACAAGACTGAACCCGGCCAGTGCGGCTGCGGCGTGCCCGAGGGCAGCTGCGGCAGCGGTGGTGCGAACTGTGTCACCGCCAACGAGGGGGCGACCGCTTCGCTGTCGTGTCCGAGCGGTCATGTCATCCAAGCCATCGCCTTTGCGAGCTATGGTGTACCCAGCGGCGCGTGCCCGAACTTCGTGCCGGGCGCGTGTCACGCCCCGAACTCCCAGTCCGCGGTGCAGTCACTCTGTCTGAACAAGCAGTCGTGCAGCGTTGCGGCGCACAACAACGTGTTTGCTGACCCGTGCGGCGGCGTCAGCAAGAAGCTCGCTATCAGTTACACCTGCGGCGTTGGAAGCGCCGACAACTGTCCGAGCGACCCCAACAAGACCGAGCCCGGCCAGTGCGGCTGCGGCGTGGCAGACACCGACCGCGATGGCGATCTCGCTGCCGATTGTATGGACGGTTGTCCTGCGGATGCGGCCAAGCTTGCATCCGGCATCTGCGGCTGCGGCGTGGCAGACACCGACAGCGATGGCGACGGTACGGCCAACTGCCGTGACGGCTGTCCTGCCGATTCGAAGAAGATTGCACCTGGCGTGTGTGGCTGTGGCGTGGCCGAGGGCACGTGCGGCCCGACGACGGTGTCGCTCCCTGCGCAGGATGCCTACGTGGATGCGGCGCGCCGCACGCAGAACTTCGGCGCGGCGACGACCCTACGAGTCGACAGCTCACCTTCGCAGCGCTCCCTGCTCAAGCCGATTGGGTTGAGCAACATCCCCAAGGGGTCGCGCGTGGAGTCGGCGACATTGGTGATCCGCGTCGTGGACGGTGGCAACACCATGTCGGCGCGCAAGCTCACGACGGCATGGAGCCAGGGCAACGTCCGCTTCAACACGGCTCCGGCCGCAGCGAGCGCCTTCGCCAAGGTGAGCGGCGCGACCGGCACCAAGACGATCGACGTGACCAGCATTGTGCAGGCGTGGGTGAACGGAGAGGCGGTCCACGGCATCGGGCTCTACCCGACCGGATCGGATGCGGTCGTCATGCCCAGTGCGCAGAACAGCGCTGTCCAGAATCGGCCAACCTTCCGCATCACCTATCGCCGCAGCAACTGAGTCGGAGCCTCGGGGGCGCGGCGCGGCTTTCGCTCTGTTAGCGGGCGGCGCGGGCGGCGGCCATAGCCGCCCACCTGCTATCGGCTGGCATTGGCCCATGCCCTGGCACGGGTCACGAGCTCAGAGAGGTGCGGAGCCTTCTGTTGCGAGTACGTCGAAAAGAGGCGGCGGCGTTGAAGTCGAAAGCACCACGTCGACGGAGATAGTAGCGGCCCGCGAAGAAGGCTTCTCCGAAGTTCTCGTACCCAAGCCCCTCCAGCGATTCGGCCACAGCTGGCTCGGTGGTGTATCGCGTCACGCCAACAAGCAGATCGACGATCGGCTTCCCCAACATGCCCGGCACCGCGGTGCTGCCGAAATGCTCGATGCTGGCCACGGTCGGCGAAAGCAACTTCAACATCCGCGTGCGCTCGCTCTCGTAGCGCGCAACCCACTCCGGATCGTACGCTTGGATGCTGACGGCCTCGTCGACCTCGGAGAGCGGCAGAATCGGCATGCCAAGGTTACTAGCATGGCCAAGTCGGCAAGTGCCCTGGCCGGTATCGACGCTCATTTGGACCGAGGCGCGCGAGGAGAGCCGCGCGCACGGTCGCGCTCGCTGCTTGGCAACGACGTGACGGCTACTCGTTTATGGCTTCGATGCCCTGTGCGGCAAGGCGCGCAAGCCCGTCTTTCATCGCTTGGAGCTGCTCGGGCGCGTGGCCCTTCCAGTCGGTGATCTCGCCGATCACCCGGATTGGCGCGCGCGTGCGGAAGGACCTCGTTGGGTTCCCGGGGAACTTCTTGTCGGTGAGGTTCGGGTCGTCCTCGATCGGCCCCGTCGGCTCGACGATGTAGATGCGGCCCGGTCCGTCACCGATCGCCAGCTCGGCGCCCCATGTGGCGGCGTCCAGGGTGCCCGTCAGGTACACGAAGGCGGCGTTCTTCCTCTCGCCGTAGTTCGACGAGCGACCGGCCTCGATCAGGTCGCCTGGCTTCAGGTCGGCCTTCGTGCCGTGGAGGTAGCCCGGCGTCCCGGAGCTGTCCGTCCACACCTTGAAGGGCTCGGGTGTCGGCATCGTCATCGGTAGATACTATACGCCGAGCCTCACCGACCTGTCCCCGCGTGCGTCGCGCAGACGCTTTGCCGTCGCGCGCTCGCCAGCGGCTCCGCGTTGAACGAGGTCGGCATCGGCTTCCCGCCGTATCACGGGCTATGGCAATGCGTCGCTGCGCGTAAGTGGTCTTCCCGGCGCCGACAGGACCGATCAAGAGATGCAGCGTGCC
>CAYNOM010000593.1:0-1210 GCA_964398415.1 uncultured Polyangiales bacterium
ACGAGCAGGAGGGCGATCCGCGGGGCATCGCCGATGGCACGGCCACCGAGGCCAAGGCGGGCAATCTCTACCTCGGGCAGCTCAACCTATTCTTCCGGCGCAACTGGACCGTGCCCAACATGGTGCAGCGTCCTGACCAGAAGAAGGCCCACGCCATGATCTCCGTGGATGAAAAGGGCGTGATCACGGAGGTG
The DNA here is from genome assembly GCA_964398415.1 of uncultured Polyangiales bacterium. Taxonomy (GTDB): domain Bacteria; phylum Myxococcota_A; class Polyangia; order Polyangiales; family DASUME01; genus DASUME01. The sequence goes on from CAYNOM010000593.1 coordinate 195, forward strand.
CAGATCCAGCGCTCGAGCGGTGATCCGCTGTTCGATCAGAGCGTGCTCGACGCCGTGCAGGCGCTGATCGCGGCGCGTACCGCCATCCCGCCCCCGCCGGCCGAGCTCAACAACCTGCTCGACGCGAGCTGGGCCATCGTCTTCGACGGCAAGGGCGCCCACTGAAGTGTCATGGTTTTGGCCACTTGGCCGCGCGTTCGAAATATCTCACGTGTCCCAAACGTCGGTGAACAGATGAAGACCTCCGTGCGCATCGCTCTTGGTTTCGCCATGGTGAGCCTCGCGCTTGCCATCGCCCTTCCCAATCTGGCCGATGGCCAGGCCACGAACGGTGACGCTCCGCTGCCCGTGCTCACCGTGAGCGCACCCGAGCAGGCCCTGTACCGCATCGCGGTGCCCGAGTTGCGCGGCACGGCCAGTGCTGCCTCCCAGGGTGCCGGCGTGCTGCGCAACGACTTCGCGCTCGTGTCGCTGTTCAAGGTGCTCGACCCTGCCTCGTTCGTCGCGGATCTCGAGAAAGAGGGCATGAGCATCACACCTTCCTCGTGGCAGACCGTGGGTGCCCAGGGCGTGATCAAGGGCGAGGTCAAGCAGACGGGCGGCAAGATCGCCGTGAGCATGTTCTTCTTCGAGATCGCGCGCGGCACGACGCCGGCGCTCAAGCGTACTTACCAAGGCACGGCCAGCGATCTGCGCACGTTCATGCACGACTTCGCCAACGAGGTCGTGGGTCTTCTGACGGGCCAGAAGGGCGCCTTTGGCACACGCCTCACCTTTGCGCGTCGTCAGGGCCCCGGGCGTAAGGACGTCTATGTGGCCGACTTCGATGGGGCCAACGTCGGACGCGTGTCGAGCGGCCGTGGCGTCTCGATGCTGCCAGCCTTCGGTCCCGGCGGCATCTGGTACTCGGTGCTCTCGCCCGATGGCATGTTCCTCACGCGTGCCGGCAGCAGCGACAAGCCCCTCGTGCGCGGCAACGGGCTCAACATGGGCGTCACGGCCTGCGGCAGCCGCCT
>CAYNOM010000593.1:1310-4563 GCA_964398415.1 uncultured Polyangiales bacterium
CCCGCCTGGTGTCCCGATCCCAAGCAGCAGCTCATCGCCTTCACGGGTCGCGACGCGGGGATGGACGTCTTCACCATCAATCTCAAGACGGGCGAGTACACGCGCCTCACGCAGGGCCAGGGCATCAACAAAGACCCCGCGTTCTCGCCGGATTGTCGGATGGTCGCCTTCGCGTCGTCGCGGGGTGGGATCTACATCTCCAATCCCCAGGGCCTCAATCAGCTCCGCGTGATCAGTGGAGGCGCGGAAACCGTGCGCTGGTCACGCTGACTGTTCCCGTCCGGAATCGCGCAGAAGCGGCTTACGTACGCAGCCCGAACCTGCGAAAATGCGCAGAGTACAGGAAGTATTCCTCGGTCCAGGCTTTGCGGGCGCGCTCGCTCCTGCATCGATTCGGGACGAGAACCGCAATTTCTGGGTGGGAGCGATCGTCAGTCTTGCACGAAGACGTTGAAGCTCTTGGCGCGCTGCTCGAAGTCGCGAAAGCTGCCTGAGACCTCGATCAAACCGATCACCTCCGTGCGCTTGCGCGGATCGATGTTGATCACGAGGTGCGACAGCGAGTTGAACGTGTAGAACAGCCCAAGCCCCGCTCCTCCCTGCTTTCGGTCGATTTGGTCTGTGCCACGCCTCAGGCACTTGGCGAGGTACTCCACGACCGTGTCGGGCTTGAGCGAGCCAAAAGGGTCTTCGACAGAGATGCCGACGCGCCGCCCGTCCGTTGCCAGCGTCACGAGGATCTCCTCGGAAGGCGCGAGCTCGACGCGCTCGCTTCGGGGTAGCGCCGCGTGACGCGCACGCGCGACCCCGTCGACCGGAGCGTCGTAGAGCGCATTGGTCGTGAGCTCCTCAGCCACGGTCATCAAGAGGGCGCTCTTTCGATCGCTGAGCCCCACCGTGTTGGCCAGGGCTTCGCACTGACCGAGCACGCTCTCCTTTTCGGTGGAGCTACGCAGTGACATGCGTTGCGCCTGTGCGCCCCAGCCCAAGTACTTGTCGATGCCAAAGAGCTCTTTGCGCAGCGTCTTCTGAACGGTGACGAGGAGGTCTTCGGCGTGAACTGGGCCGTTGCGACCGAGCAGCTTTCGCGCCCGGTGCCGACCGAACAGAGAGATGAGCTCGTCGCGTTCGCTCTGTCCCGCGAGCAAGAGCAACCCGCCCGTGGCATTCAGACTTCCAAAGCGCGTGAAGATACGCTCGCGCTCGAGCTGCGCGAGCTGGTCGTAGTTGATCACGGCGAGGTCCCACTCGGCGTGCCGCTCGACCTTACTGAATGACTCGCGGACGTCTGTATGGCCGACGACCGCGCGCAGGACGCGAGACACCTCGCGCGCCGTGGCGGGGTCACGCTCGAGCAGCAGCGCGCGTCCGTTCAACGCGCCGTTGAAGAGGCGGGAACGCGTCGCGCCGTTGTCGCTGGCGAGCGTCGCGCTCATGTTCTCGACTTACGCTCCTTGATCATGCGGTTGAGTCGATCGCGCGTGACGTCGAGCTCGTCCTGCAACTTGCGCAGGCGGTCGACGCTCTCTGGGCTCTGATCGGTGGACGTGGCGTTTGCCGCAGACTTTGCGCTCGTCGTCCTGTCTTCGCCAACACCACTCAGCGTCACCGACAGCGGCTCGATGGTGCTCGGGGGTGGCATGCGCGAGGGTCGAATCGAGGGCCGAATGCTGCTCGAGCGCGCGCTGGGCGCGATCGATCGCACCGCCTCGGATGCCAGGCGTTGCGCCATCTCAGGCGGATTGGGCCTCGGGTAATCGAGCGAGAACGCGAGGTAGCTCCGCGGCACGTCGTCGAACTCCGCCGTTGCGCCGCAGGTCGGGCAGCTCGTCTCCGGCGGTGCGGCGTTCTGAACGACGGCAAAGTCGGCACGCAGATCGAGCAACGTCTCAAACTCCTGGTCGCACGCCTCGCAGAAGTAGGGCAGGTAGATGCTCAGCACTTCGCCGTGCTTGCCGAAGCCGGCGACCATGTTGAACTGCCGCACGATCGAGGGACGACAGCGCATGAAGGCGTAGTAGCGAGCCCTCAAGTCCTTGAGCGCCTTGACCCACTGCAGCACACCGTACGACGTGATGCGACGGACTCCATCGAGATCGTAGATGACGACGTCAGCGCCAGTCGGTAACAACGACTGCGCGTCGGTCGACTCGTCGATGGTGCCGGCCAAACGCAAGAGGCACCCGTTCTCGACCGCGCTCGTCGTGACGGATAGCTTCGGACTGTTCACGACTCGATCCTACCGGGGTAAGCGCCCCAGCGTCGAGGGATTCGTGTTCCGGTGAGCTGCCTTGCGTTTCGCGAAACCGCCGCGTCCTTGGGTAAGGCACATACCAGTTCGCGCTTGTGCGCTGCGACGAACGGCGGTTTGATCGAGGTTGGGGGCATGGGAACTGCGTCGCCGCTTTCGAGCTCTGCGGTCTGCAACATCGCGGGCATCGCACTCTCGGAGATCATCGGAGGCGGTGCTCACAGTGTGGTGTATCGTGGGCGCCAGGGTGAACGCGATGTCGCGGTGAAGGTGGCGCGCGCGACGGAAGGGGCAGACGCTCACGTCGTCAAGCGCGCATTCCTGCGCGAGGCTGCCTCGCTCTCGCGCATCCATCACGAAGGTGTGGTGTCTGTGCTCGGGTCTGGGACGGACTCCGAGGGGCGCTCCTACATGGTGCTCGAGCACCTGAGTGGTGAGACCCTCGCGCAGCGCATCGCACGAACGGGCCAGCTCGACGTCGCAGAGGTGCTGAGTCTCGCGCGCAGTCTCGCTGCCGCCCTTGCCGCAGTCCACCAGCACGGCCTCGTGCATCGTGACGTCAAGCCCGCAAACATCATGCTCCTGCCTTCGGGTGCGCCCAAGCTCATCGACTTCGGTCTCGTCGGCGAGCACCGCGATGGGGCCGCGGGGCAGGTGGTAGGTACCTTTCTGTATGCGGCGCCCGAGCAAAACGGGCGCTTGAAGCGCAACGTCGATGGGCGCGCCGACCTCTACGCGCTAGGCGTGGTGCTCTACGAGTGTCTGGTCGGTGAGCCTCCATTTCTTGCGCCGGATCTCGAAGCCGTGATCCACATGCATGCGACCGAAAAGCCCCGGTCGCTCTCTTCGCGACGTGAGGACGTGAGTGAGACGCTGAGCGCCATCATCGACAAGCTACTCGCGAAGGACCCAGACGATCGCTACCAGAGCGCGCGCTCCTTGCTGCACGACCTCGAGCACGTCGTCGAGCTGAGGTCCGATAACCTCGGCCGCGAGCATGCA
>CAYNOM010000594.1:0-4554 GCA_964398415.1 uncultured Polyangiales bacterium
GCGCTCGAGGTAGAGGTCGCCGTTCTTGAAGCCCGCGATCGCCTCTGCCTGAGCGCGCGGAAATGCGCTCCGCACGTCCTCGACGGTACGCAGGATCTGCATACCGCGTCCGCCGCCGCCGCCCGACGCCTTGAGCATCACCGGCAGGCCGATCTTCTTGGCCTGCACGACGGCGTCCTCGACGTCCTTGAGCACCGCGCTTCCGGGCAAGAGGGGCAGACCGAGACGAATCGCATTGCTGCGCGCCGTGACCTTGTCGCCCCACTGCTTCATGTTGTCGGGGGTCGGTCCGATGAACGTCAGACCGCACTGGTTGCAGATGTCGGCGAACTCGGCGTTCTCCGAGAGAAAGCCGTAGCCCGGGTGCACGGCGTCCGCGCCGCTGATCTCGGCAGCTGCGATGATCGCGGGGACGTTGAGGTAGCTTTCCTTGGCGGAAGGCGGGCCGATGCACACGGCTTCATCGGCGAAGCGCACGTGCAGCGCCGTGGCGTCAGCCTGGCTGTGCACGGCGACGGTGGGGATGCCGAGCTCGCGGCAGCCGCGGATGATGCGCAGCGCGATCTCTCCGCGGTTCGCGATGAGGATCTTCTTGAACATCGCGACTCGATCAGCCCTTCTTGACCTTGAATAGGCGGTCGCCGTACTCCACGGGCTTGCCGTTCTCCGCGAGAATCTCGAGCACCGTGCCGGCCACATCCGACTCGATCTCGTTCATCAGCTTCATGGCTTCGACGATGCACAACGTCTGGCCCTGCTTGATCTGCGCGCCCGGCGCGACGAAGGCCGCGGCTCCTGGCGAGGGCGCCTCGTAGAACGTGCCGACGAAGGGCGAGGTGATGTAGTGGATGGACGCGTCGTCTACGGCGGCGTCGGCCTTGGCCTGGGATGCGACCTGTGCACCGGCCGGCACACTGGCGACGATGGCGGGGGGCACCATGCTGACCGAGCCGACACCCGTGGGCAGCTCGGCACCGCGGCAGAGCTTGATTCGCTCGCCGTTCTTCTCGATTTCGAGCTCGCTGATGTCGAACTGCTTGAGCGAACGCATCAGCTCTTTGAGCTGCTTCAGATCGATGTCCATGTTTCTCGTTCCCGTTTTCCTGTGTCGCGCCGACGCAGACGACCCTCACCGGCTCTCGACAGGGGCGAGCGCGGTGCGGTCTCTTGCTACGTCGACCGATCAGGCCCTGAGATAGTCTAGAAGCGCACGCAGGCCAAGGGCGTAGCTGCTCGGACCGAAGCCCGCGATGCTCCCGAGGCACACGGCAGCGGTGAGCGAGGTGTGCCGAAAGGCCTCTCGCGCGTGAATGTTACTGAGGTGTACTTCGACTGTGGGCAGCGCGACGCCCGCGACAGCGTCGCGCAGCGCCACCGACGTGTGGGTCAGACCGCCCGGATTGATCACGACGCCCTGATGGGTGCCGCGCGCCTCGTGCAGCCAATCGATGAGCTGCCCTTCGTGGTTCGACTGCGCGCACGTCACCCGCGCACCGAGGCTCTGGGCCAGGGTCGATAGATCGCGCTCGATGTCGGCCAGCGTCGTGTGCCCGTAGATCTCGGGCTCACGGCTGCCGAGCAGGTTGAGGTTCGGCCCCGAAAGGACGAGCACCGAGACCGCCTTGGGGGGTGTTTCCATGGCTCAGGTCAGATCGGCGAGCAGCTTGGGGGCGAGCATGCGCAGCAAAAAGCGGCCCTTGCCAAAGTTGCCCCCGGGCTGCAGCGTGAGGGCCAGGAAATACTGATCGTTGAGGAGCCGAATCAGCGTCGTCAGGCGCTCGGCCTGGATCGAGATCTCGCGGGCATGGCCGGCGTCGAGCATCTCGGCGGCGGTCTTGATCTGGGTCAAGACGACGCTGTACTCCATGCCGATGGTCTCCATGTCGAAGGTCATGCCTTCTTTGACGTAGTTCTCCACCGGGATGCCGTCGAAGCCCATCACCAACCCGGCGATGCCCCCATCCGTGCGCTCCACGACGTCGCGCAGCACTTCTTTGAACATGGCGTCTCCTCCCCGAAAATCAGCGCACTTTCAGGGCCTCGGGTCAAGAACCTGCGTGCCCGTGCGTGCGAGTGCTTTCGATTCCAGTCGCGCTTGACACCCCCCGCTCTGTCACTACATTTGGGCCCACTGTCGGCTCGGGAAACCGAGGCACAGGCGGAGGTGGCGGAATTGGCATACGCGCCAGACTAAGGATCTGGTGGGGCAACCCGTGGAGGTTCGAGTCCTCTCTTCCGCACCAAAGGGGCGATCGCAGTAGCGGTCGCCCCTTTGTGCTTGTGTCTTCCGCACCAAAGGGGCGATCGCAGTAGCGGTCGCCCCTTTGTGCTTGGTGTTCTCATCCAGAGAAATGACTCTGTCGTGCGCGTGCGCGTGGACGTACACGATCTCCGGAAACGCCGAGGAAGTCGCGCACGGGCACGGGCACGTGTACGAAGCGAGAGAACGGTATGGCTAGGTGCGGGGCAGGGCCTCTGTGCTCTCTCGCGGATCGAGGTAGCGGGCGAGCTTCGTGCCGACGTATTTCTTCGCGGGCATGCGCCACAGCATGCCTGGGTCTTTGCCGCGCACCTGCACGCGCCCGTTCTGCACGAGCACCTCGGCGTCGATCGACACCACGGTGTACTTGCCGCGGATCGTCGCGCGATCGTCGTCGTGCCACTGCACGCTCATGCCGTGTTTGTTCGCGAGGTAATCGCCCAGGGCGCGGATGCGCGCGCGGGCCTCGCCCAGATCGAAGGTGTGGGACTGTTCGAGCTCCATGCCCCTGTCGTGCGCTGCCCATGTTTCGGGGTCAAGCGCCTCGCTCAAGGCGCGGTGCTCATGCGTAGATCGACAACACTTCGGAGAGGTGCAGGGCGAGCCGCGGGTGAGTCAGGGCACCGAAAAGTCGCAGGCGCTTCTCCTTCAGGGCTCGCCCCACGGCCCGGGCGGGCTCGGAGCTCACGCTCGGCAACGCCTTGAGACGGCTGCTCTTCGGAATGCGTGACAGATCGACGAGCACGTTGCTGTCGCCGCGGATCACCAGATCGGGGATGCCATGCACGCCGCGATGCACGCTGAGCTTGCCCGCGTCGAAGCGTAGCGTCACGGCCGCGTCGATGTCTTCGGCCACGAGCGTCACGCGCCCACGCATCTTAGCGAAGTGCGCGAGCTTCGCGGGGTGATCGGCCATGTTCTGACGCAACAGCTCGAGCATCATGCTGGCGAACGCGCTGTCTTCGGCGCCTGGATAGAGCTCGATCACGGGCAGCGTCATGCTCAGCTCCGAAACGTGGTGTCGATGGTGGAGGCGCTCAAGACGAGCTGCTTCGAGCCCTCGACGTCGCGGATGATCGTGGGCAGATGACCCTGTGTGAGCTTGAGCTGTCCGCCCAGCATCGCCTTGATGGGGTCGAGCTTGCCCTGCAGCACCGACGTCCATTGCGCGTAGCTCGCTTCGATGACGAAGGGCGCGGCGTTGTACTCGGCCGGATCGGTCGTGTATTGCGCGCCGCGGCACTCGCCGTGCAACAGATCGAGCACCACCGCGTGCGCCGTCTCGAGACCTAGGCTCGGCTCGGGCGAGCACACGAAGGCGATGGCGCCCTGGTCCCAGGTGGCGGCGGCCTTCTTGTAGAGAGGGTTTTGGTTGATCGCCGCGTGATATGCGGCAGCCCATTCGGCGGACGGAAACGACACGGCCATGATGCGGCTACGTATCGCGCGGCCCCGTGTTAGACAAGCGGGGTGCAGCTCGTCCTTCGCTCAGAGCTTCTGACGCGCGCCGGCTTTCGCCACGGTTTTTCGCTCCGAACTGGCGGCGTCAGCAGGCCCCCCTTCGATGCGCTCAACCTGGCGCGCAACCTCGAGGACGACCCCGTCTGCGTCGCGGAGAACCACGCGCGGCTCGCGCTCGAGGTCGGTTACGCGCCAGAGCGCCTCTTCGAGGTGAGCCAGGTGCACGGCCGCGAGGTGCTCGAGGCCGATCCCAGCCAGGACGTCCGAAGGTTTCGCGCGCGTGAGGCAGACGCCGTGTGGAGCCGCGAGGCAGATCTTGCCGTCGCGGTGCGCGTGGCCGACTGCGTGCCGGTGCTGCTCGCCTGCCCCTCGACGCGCATGGTGTGCGCCGTGCACGCGGGCTGGCGGGGCGTGGTGGCGGAGGTGCTCGAAGCGGCGCTCACGGCGCTCGAGATCGCCGGGGCCGAGCGCTCGAAGCTGCTCGCCGCAGTGGGACCCCACATCGGGGTCGACGCCTTCGAGGTCAGCGACGAGGTGGCCGCCGAGATCGCGCACGCCGCGCCAGACTGTCCCGACGTCGTGCAGGCCCGCGCGCCGCGCCCCCACGTCGACCTCTTCCGTGCGGTGCGTGCGCAACTCGTCCGGGGCGGGCTCGAGACGCAAGCCATCGAGCGCGTGGCTGGCTGTACGCACGCGGAACCCGAGCGCTTTTACTCCTTTCGGCGCGACGGCGCTCGCTCCGGGCGGCATCTGGCGGTAATCGTCGCCGGGTGCTAACTCACGGGCCCGGTCTGGCGGCACCGACGTGAGTCCGCAGCGGGGTGGGAGCGCAT
>CAYNOM010000595.1:0-4547 GCA_964398415.1 uncultured Polyangiales bacterium
CGAAAGCACGGCGCTGGCGCGCGGCTCGACGGCGATGATGCGCAGCCCCTCGGCCCGTGGCTTGAGCGCCCGCGCTACCCCGGTCAGGGTACCGCCCGTGCCGACACCGGCGACGAACGCATCGAGCTCACCCCCCGTGTCTTCCCAGATCTCCTCAGCCGTGGTGCGGGCGTGGGCGGCTGGGTTTTCGAGGTTGTCGAACTGGCGCGGCATGAACGCGCCCTTGGTGTCGCGCACGAGCTGCTCGGCGCGAGCCACGGCGCCGGCCATGCCTTCGACAGCAGGTGTCAGCACGAGCTCTGCTCCGTAGGCCTTGAGCATGAGTCGACGTGCCAGGCTGGCATCCTCCGGCATCACCAGCACACAGCGGTAGCCGCGTGCGGCCGACAGCATGGCGAGGCTGATGCCGGTGTTGCCGCTCGTGGCTTCGACCACGGTCGATCCGGGGCGCAGCATGCCGTCGTCCTCGGCGGCGCGTAGCATCGACAAGGCGGGCCGGTCTTTCACGCTGCCCCCGGGGTTTTTGCCCTCCAGCTTCGCGCACACCTCGGCGCCGCCTGGCGGCGACAGGCGCTTGAGTCGAACGAGTGGCGTGCGCCCGACGAGCTCGGCGACGCCGTCGTAGATCGGCAAGGCTCAGCTCCCTTCTTCGAGCTCTTCGTCTTCGTCGTCGAAGTCGTCGTCGATCTGGGCTTCGATCGCCTGGCTTGGGGCAGCGCGGATCACGGGCCGACGCTCGCGCAGGGGTTCTTCTCGTTGGCGCTGCGCGTCGCGCTGATCGTAAGCGCGGATGATGCGCTGCACGAGCGGGTGGCGGACGACGTCCGCGTCAGTGAAGCGGCACATGGAGATGCCATCCACGTTCTTGAGCAGCGCGAGGGCGTCGGACAGGCCGCTGCGACGTCCATCGGGCAGATCGACCTGCGTGACGTCGCCGGTGATGACCGCCTTCGAGTCGTAGCCGAGGCGCGTCAAGAACATCTTCATTTGATCGGCGGTGGTGTTCTGCGCCTCGTCGAGGATCACGAAGCTCGAGTTGAGCGTGCGACCGCGCATGAACGCGAGTGGGGCCACCTCGATCGTGCCGCGCTGCAACAGATCCTGGGCGCGCTCCATGTCCATCATGTCATGCAGGGCGTCGTAGAGTGGCCTGAGGTAAGGGTTGACCTTCTCCGCCAGATCGCCGGGCAGAAAGCCGAGCCTCTCGCCGGCTTCCACGGCGGGTCGCGTGAGGATGATGCGCTTGTACTTGCGCGCGAGCAGCGCCGAGACCGCTGCCGCCATGGCGAGATAGGTCTTGCCGGTGCCCGCGGGGCCCACGCCGAACACGATGTCGTGGTTGCGAATGGCGCGGATGTACTGTTGCTGGGCCACGCCCTTTGGCGTCACCGCGCGCTTGCCGGTGCCCACCATCACCACGTCGTCGAGCATCTCCGACAGGTGCACGTCGGGATGTCGGCGCAGGGTTTCGATGCTGCGCTCGACCTCGCGCTCGCCGATGTGGCTGCCGCGTCGCACCAGCTCGAGCAGCTCGCTCAGCGTGCGCTCGGCCATGGCGACCGAGTGCGGGGGGCCTATGAGGCGTATCATGTTGCCGCGTAACCCGATGCCGACGCCGAAGGCGCGTTCGAGCGGCTTCAAGTTGGCGCCGTTCGGCCCGGTCAGGGCTAGGAGGAGGCCGCTGTCGGCGACTTCCACCTCGGTGGAGATACGGGAGGTCTTGCTTGGGGCTTCCGACTCCGCGTGCGGCATGTAGCTCCTTGGCTAGCGTCCTGTCACACGCTACCACGCCGCGCGCGCCATCGTGCGGCGTCCCGGCTGATCGTGTGCTCAGCGTCCACGCGCAGCCGGAGAACGCTCACATGAGGCGTCGCCCTGGGCTAGACATCGCTTCACCCAAACAGGTCTCTCTCTGGACTGTTTAGGCATGTTGCGCCCACAAATCAGACAGCTTCGTCTATCTGTGGGGCGCGTGGCCGGCGGACCGAGCGATCGTGTGGCGGCCTGCGATTCTTACCCTCAGGCGATCGTGACGCCGATGGCCTGGCGCAGGGCGAGGTAACGGGGCGACACGGCGTACCGGTAGAGCTCCTTGAGCCTGTCGCGCTCTGCGGCGAAGCTCGAGCCTTCACCGCTGGCGCGGATCACGGCCACCGAGGCATCGAGGCTGTTGGCGAGCACGAAGCCCGCCCGGTCGGCGCTGAGATCGACCGCCAGCGCCCAGCGCTTCATGTCGAGCTCGGGTTGCTCGCGCATCAGCTGCTCGACCAGGCTCGACAGGGCCGTTTTCTGCGGTGCGCTGAGGTGGCTCGACAGGGCCTCCTCGTTGCGCGTGACCGCCTCTTGCATGCTCTCCGGCACCGGGAAGCGCGAGTTCGACAGGCGAATCGCAGACAAAAGCCAGCTGCGCAGACCACTGCCGGTGGGCACGAGCTGACGCATGTAGTGACCCGGCCTGAAGTAGCTGAGCTGACGGGCGGCCACGAAGGCGAGCGCCTGCTCGGGCGCGCCTTGGAACGCGGCCTGGCCCATGCCGATCGCGGGGGGATTGGTGAACAGGAACGACACCCCGCCCGCATCGTTCGGACGTCGGAACACGGGCGGCAGCGCCACCAGGCTCACGCCCGAGGCGTAGAACAGCATCTGCGCCATCAGCGACGAGTCGACCTCGCAATTCATCTGACCGTCGCGGCTGATGCCGAAGCTGGCCGGCGGCTGGGCCAACGCGCTCACGGCGGCTGGCTGAAGCGTGGCGAAGATCGAGGTCAGAAGCGGGTCCTGATCTTCGTGCAGCAAGTACTCGTGCCACAGCTCTTCCGTGATGCATTCGCGAGCGGTCGCGGGTGCCTGGACGCGGTGACGCTTGAAGAACGCCTCCTCGTCAGGCTCGGCCATGCTCAGGCTGCGCAGCGCCTGGCACACGGTCCATGCCTCGTCGGGACGCGACAGCTGGGTGTAGAGCTTGCGCAGCGCCTTGTACGACTCGACACGATAGGGGTTGTGCTCGAGCAGCTCGGCGTGTGAGGCGATGGCGCGATCGGCGTAGCGGCTCGCGTGCTTGCCGTAGATCTCGACCAGGCGCTCGACGCGCGTGCGGTTTTCGCGATCGAGGCTGTGTGCCTGCTCGTAGGCCTCGACGGCGTCGTCCATGCGGTTGAGCCGGTAGTGGCAGACCTCCGCCAGGTTGTCCCAAAGCGCGGCGAGTTGTTCCTCGGTGCTGCGCTCCTTGGCACGCTCGATGTGCTGCCTGTAGGCGCGCGCCAGATGCTCCCACGCGGCGGTGCGCTGCAGACAGTCACACAGCCCGCGGAAGGCGTTGTCGAGGGTCGAGTCGAAGCCGAGCGCGCGCTCGTAGTGCTCGGCCGCCTGATCGAACGCGGAGACCTCGCTGTGCAGGATTCCGGCGGCGGTGCTGAGGTACTTGCCCTTGAGCTTGTCGTCATCGACGACGCCCGCCATGCGCACGAGCACCTCGACGAGACGCGTCCAGTCTTTGTTCTCGGAGTAGACCGCCATCAGCTTCGTGAGCAGGTTGCGATCCTCGGCGCGAATCTCGAGCGCCGCCACGTAAGCCTTCGAGGCCTTCTCGCGATCGCCGAGGCGCAGGGCGTAGACGTCACCCGCCTTGACCCACAGCGTGAAGCGCTCGTCGTCGCTCGTCGTGAGGTCGAGCAGGCGCTTGAGCGAGTGGGTCATGCCCTGCCAGCTCTGCTGCGCCTCCTGCACCTCGCACAGGGCCCTCAAGGGCGCGACGTCGTCCACGAGCACCTCACAGGCGCTGCTGAGCGACGCGGCCGCAGCGTCGAGCTTGCCACCGCTCTTCTGCGCCGTACCGAGGTGCACGAGCAGCTCGGCGCGTTCGCTCGCCGAGAGCGTCTTGCCCGTCTGATCGAGCAGCGCCGTGAACAAGTCTGCGGCCTCGTCGAAACGCTGGCCGCGCATCGCCAGGTCGGCCAGGCGTTCGAGCACGCGTCGGTCGGTTGCATCGAGCGCCTTGGCGTGGAGATAGGCGCGCTCCGCCTCCCTGAGCTTGCCGAGCGACAAAAACGCGTGGCCTGCGCTCAGGCACACCGCCAGGGCTTCGCCGGGATCGAGCTCTGTGGTGCGGCTCAACAGCGGCTCGAGGAACGACGTGGCCTCTTCCCATTGCTCGCGCTCGAGGGCCAAGCGGCCGAGACCGAGCAGCGCTTCGAGGTTCGTCGGATCGAGCTCACGCGCGCGCTCGAAGGCATCGGCGGCGAGCGCCTTGTCCTTGAGCTGATCGAGGCGCAGGGTGCCGAGGGCCACGAGGCGCTTGGCCTTGGTCGTCGGATCCTGGGCCAGCTCGACCTTGCGCAGCAGGAGCTCGGCCTGGCCGCGCGAGTCGCCGCGGCGTGCATAGAGGCGCGCGAGGGCTTCGAGCGCCGGCACGCACTCGGCGAAGGAGTCGAGCGCCAGCTTGTAACGATCGATGGCGCCATCGAGGTCGTCGTGCTCCTCGAGCATCTTGCCTGCGCGCACCCAGAGCTCGGCGCGCAGGAGCTCGAGGGAGCGCTCGAGCTCGAGCT
>CAYNOM010000596.1:0-4544 GCA_964398415.1 uncultured Polyangiales bacterium
AGTCGATGTCTACGCTCATCCGCGCACCTCCTCGAGGCTGGAAAGATGCTGCTCGAGAATCGGCCACAGCTGCCTGAGCTCCGCGGGAACCACGTCGTCGTCCTGCTCCGAGGCCCGCTCCAGTAAGTTGCGCATGCTGCGGAGTCTGCCCGGGTCGCTGTGCAGCACGCGCAGCAGGCGCTCCAGGAGACCCGAACCCAGAGTCGCTGTGCCCATCGTGGCGCGCGCCCCCAGCAGCGAGCCTTCGCGCTGCACGGCGCTCGGCGCCAAGCCGTCGACATCGTCCAGGAGGCACTCGAGGTAGCGCAGGAGTGCGCCGCGATCGCGCACAGACTGCCGTGTGATCGCGGCATCCCGGTCTGGAGGCAGACCTTCGATGGGCAAGCGCAGCGTGAACGAATCCTCGAACGCGGCTTCGCCCTTCCCGGCCTGCGCACGGAAGCACATCAGCGCCGTGAGCGACGCGGGTGAGAGCTGCTCGAACGCTACGCGCACCTCGCGCGGCGACAACGGCACGAAGCGCTCTGCGAGACTGACGGGGCGCACACTGAGCGTCACGCCATCGACGCCCTCCAGGTGTCCTCGGAGGAGCAGCATCCAGTTGCCTCCTGCGCAACGCACGACAGCTTGAGTTCTCCTTCGATGACCAAGCGCTTGGCCCGCTGCACTGCGGCGCGGGCACCTTCTTGTGGGTCGTCCGGAGCCGGGCTGTGCTCGTACTCCACCAGCAGCTTGCCGAAGTCGCCCTCGAGAAAGGGCGTCACGCCCACCAAGCGCGTGGGCCCGGTGAGCCGCACCATGAGCTCGACGCTCGAACCGCTTCGCACCGGATCGGTGAGGTTGCCGGACCCCAGGTACCAGGTGGTGCTGCTCGCGCCCTGGATGGCAAGCGCCTTCGCATGCAAGCCTCGCGGAGCGGGCTCTGCGCTAGGTGCCGCATCCTCCGTAGCCTCCGCATCGGAGCCTGCGGCGTCGTGAAGGGTGTGCGTAGTCCAGCCGGACAGCGCGTCCGGGTCGAGCTTGGCCATCTCCTCGGCGCGACTGATCAGGGTCCGCTCCGAGCCCGCACCCCGCAGCGCACGGAGTGTCGCGGCGCTGACGAAGGGCGAGATGGCGAGCACCCGTGTGCCGGTCTCGGTCGGCATGAAAGGCCGCCCCTGGTCCACTCCGACGGCGACGAGGGAGACCCGCGTAAACGGTGGCGGCGCACCAAACGGTGTGCGTTCGGCGTCATGCGCCAGCGCGTTGAGCAATTTCAATCGTTCGGCGGACACCGTGGCCTTCGGACTCGCGAGCTTCGGTGCGGCCCGCACCAACTCGGCAAGCCCCGCACTGTCGGGGACCTCGTCGCGGCCTGGCTCACCTTCGAGGCAAACGAGGGTGTCCCACGCCCGACTCGTGGTCAGGTTGCGCGAAAGGACGACGGCACGCAGCAAGGAGACCTGGCTCGCGCTGCTCACGAAGCGCAGCAACCACAACTTCGGGTGAAAGCGAGCGTCTCCTCCGCGTCCCTTCGCGGGCACGAGGCCCTGCTCCATGAGCGCGTAGATGCTCGATGCCAGCGAGGGCGCGTTCGTCTCCCCGACGTGATGAAAGATGGTGAGGCGCTCGCCCAGCCGCTGCACGGCTTCGAGCAGGGAGACGGGATCCTTGTTCAAGGTCTCGTCGGGTTCGCGCGTGCCGCTCGATGCCAGGCACAGATGGGCGAACAGCGCCGACTCGAGGTCGAGGGAGTAGGTCATGCCTACGCCGCAATCGAACCGGTAGCCGAGGGGCGCTGCCAAGCAAGACGAGTACAGCTTGCGGTCATCTGGCTGGAGCATGTCAGTCCTCCTCGCGCGCCAAGCCGTCGAACAGGTCGGCCAAGAAGGTTCGGGCGGTGAACCAGCGATAGGTCATGGGGGCCGTGCCCGAGGGTCCCTGCCAGGCGGCTCGCGCAGAGCGATTGGTGAAACGCGAGCGGACGCCCTTGAGCTGCCCCTCGCGCTGGGTGACGAGCCGAACCGCATCGGGCGTGCTCACGGCAGCTTGAGGACCATGGGTGCGCACCACCTCTTGCCACGCGCCCACGAAGTCTTCCGTGGGGCGACCGACCCTCACGCCCTTCTCGCGGCAGAAGCTCCACAGAGGCTCCGCATCCCAAGTCGCCACCTCGGCCTGTCGCGCACGCTCACTCCACTCGACAGCCCATTCCGTGACCTGAGCCTCAAGGTCAGACCGTGTCGGCTCGAGCGCGCAGAGCGCCAAGTTGTAGGCGTAGGCCGCTCCCGGCATCAGGGTGGCGAAGCGCTGGGCCAGTGCGAGCACCTGGCCTAGCTCGCGCGGCAAGTCGTCGAATGCATTCCACGGCGCATCGGCCTCGAGTTGCACACTGGTTCGGCCGACCAGCAGCGCATGCTCCAGGAGCGACCCTTTGCACGTGTGAAGGATGCGGTCCCGCAAGAACTCCGCGTTCTCTCGACGCAGGGAGAATGAGCTCTGCTCCATGAAGTCTGCGGGAGCATCGGGGATCTCCGGCGCCCACGTTGTGACCCCATCGGGTGCGATGCCGCGGTCGTCAGTACGCAGCCTGCCCCTGCGCCGTGCACGGATCTCGTCGAAGTTTCGGTGGTAGTCGTCAATGGACCAACGTTGTTGCATGAGGTCCCACCGACGTAGGGTGAGCCAGTAGGTGCTGCTCGGAAGGCGCTGCAACGCGTCGCGAGAGCGGCGCCCAATGACCCCCTGCTGCTCACCTCCCCTTTCGAGGGCATCGATCAGACTGAGCTCGGCCGCACGGGCACGGGCTTCGACATTGCCGCTGGTAGTGCCACCCTCTTCTTCCAGGCGCCGATACATCCAAGGCACCAGGAGCACGTACGATAGCCGTGTCTGGACGGTGGACGTTCCAGGGAAGAAGAAGTCCGCCAACGCGTCCCGCACCGTGCCGAGCCCGAGCTCGTCACGCGTCTGTGACTCTTGAAAGAGCTGCACCGCCTGGCGCATGCGCTCGCGTTCTTTGGATGAGTAGTCGACCCACGCAACGAATGACGCCACAAGCCCCCCTTTTGGCTATTGGATTGTACCCAGGTGAAGCCGTCATCGATTCGCGCAAATGCGCACAAAACAAGCGTCCCCAGCTCGGCACCGCCACCTTTCCACGCCTGCGCCCACCGCGCCCACCCCTAGACCCCCGCGCCCTGGGGCAGCCACGCGGGCCACTTCGCGATCACCTTTTGCACCTCCAACCATCCATCCTCGCGCTCGCCCTCGATGGCCCAACGTACGCTGCCCATGATGCGCGAGAAGCCTTGGGGCGTGAGCGCCCCTGTGTGGTGCGTCCAGCTCAGAAAGGCGAGGAAGGTGAGCAGGCTGTCGAGCTTGCAGTAGGCGATGACGCGCTCGCGCTCGCCTGCGAGCCAGTGCTCGTAGACGTGCCCGTCGAGGAAGCCCTTCCCAGGAAGACCAAGCGCCTCGGCCGTGGTAGCGAGACCGGCCCGCGTCGAGGCGCCGTAGCCGCAGAGCACGTCCATGAGGTCGACGTGAAGGTCGTGGTAGCGGTGGTGGTAGGTGCCAGAGCGGCCCTCGCTGCCACCGAGATGCAAGCCTGCGGCGCTGAGGCCGTGACGCATGCCGCGGTAGCGGATCACGGGCAGGTCGTAGCCGCCGCCATTCCAGGATATGAGGCGCGGGCGCGGGCCGTCGCCCTCGAACAGATCGAAGAAGCCCGCGAGGGCGTAGCGCTCGTTGGCCTCGGCCCCGCCGAGCACGCGCAGCACCACTTGCCCCGTGCGCGGCTCGAACCGCGTGGCACAGATGCACACCACGCGATGCCAGGGTAGGGCGGGGTAGCGCGTGGTGCCTGCGGTCTCCGCGAGCCTGCGCTCGACCATGGCCTGAACGACCTCGAGGTCTGTCCCCGTTAGCCCCCACACCTCGCGGCCGAGGTCGGGATCGGGAATGCACTCAATGTCGAAGGAGACGATGGGACGGTCGAACATGCATCGAGGGTGCGATGCGCAATGGACGGAGTATGTCCGCGCCCGGCTGGGATCGAAGGGTGGTGCCTGATGAAGCCCACTCAGACCTCGAGCGGTGGTGGCAGCTCGGACAACCGGCTCCGCTCTCCGGCGGCCATGCGGCGCACGATGTCGTCGACTTGGCGCTTCAGCTCGGGCGGCGCTGTGACGCGCGCGTGATCGCCCCAGCTCAACACCCAGGGCACCACCTGCGCGGTGTGCGGCACACTGAACGAGAGCCGAACGCCGCCGTTGGCGAGCCGCTCGAGACGCTGCTTCGGGTGGAAGACCCGCGCCTCGATGCTCGGCCGCGCCTCCTTCGAGAGCTCGATGACGACCTTGGTGGGTGCGTTGCCGACGAAGATGCCGAACGCGCCGTGAAAGAACTTGTCGACCGAGAAGCCGTCGGGAAGCTCGAAGGCCTCGCCGCGCAGGTGCTCGGCGCGCTCAAAACGCTCGGCCGCATAGACGCGAATCGCGCCGTTGCCCGGGTCCTCTTCGCCGGGGGCGGGGCGACCGATCACGTAGATGCCCTGTCGGTACACC
>CAYNOM010000597.1:0-4542 GCA_964398415.1 uncultured Polyangiales bacterium
ACAACCCGATGAACTGGACCGACCCGACCGGCTACTGGGGGAACCTCGTAGGGGGCAACGGCGTCGGAGGCGGACCCGCGGGGTGCGATGATCTAGACGAATGCAGCAAGGATGTAGGGGTCCCTGGCGGCGGACACATCAAACGAGAGCTGGAGTTCGATTTCGGAGAGAACGGTCCTAAAGGGCAGCGCCATGTCAAGGGCTGGGGGTGCTTCTGCGATTCTCCGCCGCCGAGCACTCCAGCAGTCAGCGGCTCGCACATTGGGAGCGGAACAGGAGGGGTCCGCCAGGCGAGGCCGTCAGCGCCTGGGCAGTCAGTAGATGGCTCGGGTGCGCAGCCGCGCAGTCGCTCCGAGCCAACTCGTCGCTCGTACTGGTCTCGAGTTTGGCAGAACTTCAAGGAGACCAACGAGGCGATTCCTGGACTGTTGGCACCTTCTGGCTTGGGGCTAGTTACTGGTGGGACTGGAGTTGTGGCGCGCTCCCTAGGATTGCCGGGGCTCGCTGCCAGAGGTCTCCTAGGCACGGCGCGTTCAGCAGCAACAGCTGCATACGTCTGGGGCGAGGCAGCCATGGCCGAAGGAGTCGGTGCTGGGGCCATCGCAGCCTCTGCCGCTGAGGGAGCCGCAACGGTGGGAGCCATTCCAATCGCTGAAGCCGGGGGGGCCGTGCTGGCGGCTTCCGGATTTGCAGTCGCCGCAGCGATTCATTTTGTGGCCGCGGGAGCTGCCTTCGAGGCGGGAGTGTTCATTGGATCTCTTGCTGTTGCCGGTGGCGAAGTGCTGGAGGAAGCTATAAGTGAAAGGGCGCCCGGTGCGGGTTGGTGAGTGCCGATGATAGGACTATTCTCCGGCTCAATCCTTCAGAAGAGCCGTCAGCTTTGGAAGTTTTGGACTGGTGTTGCCTCTGCTTTTTCGGGCTTCATCTGCATGGTGCTAGGACTGCGGCAGCTAGACGACCCAGCTGCGCCGGCCCTCACGCTGGGAGGGCTTGGCATCGCTAACCTCGCGCTCATCTTGACCGTTGCCAGCATTCGTTGTCGCAAGTGCGGAATGCGATGGGTATGGGCTGCCGTGCGCGAGCAGCACCAAATGCAGTGGCTGAACTGGCTCGCGGCACAGCGCAGGTGTCCTCGGTGCGGAGCGGCGGGAGACTGAAGGTCGGCGCTCAGAGCAGACCCTCTTGTTGGTGCCTCGGCAGTATGCAGCGCGATGTCGCTGTTGCCGTCCGCTTTGGCATCGTAGGCGCGCCCGGAAGTTACGGTGGCCGCGTGCCGCACCCCGCGCGATGCACGCACACGGCGACGCCCCGACGACCGTGATGGCGATTGGGGCGCTGCGTGGTCTTACTGTCTGCTTCAAATGGTGTCGTGCTGGTGCATCCAATGAGGTGTTGCCATCAGCACTGACATCGTACCCGGCGTCCAATCTGCGATCGTATGAATTCGGCGGCGCGCCCGCGCTGTCGTCCGAGATGTTGGCCGAAAGGGTCGTAGCCCGACGACGCGGGTGGCCGTGTGCGACGGCTGTCGCGCACCGACACTGCGGCGGCCGTCTACGACGCGAGTTGGGTCGACCGGCCGACCAGGTAGCCATGGCGTACGATGGCCGCGTGCCGGCGCTCCCGCGCCCCGCGCGATGCACGCACACGGCGACGCCCCGAGGACCGTGATGGCCGTCGGGGCGCTGCGCGACCTTACTGTTTGCTTCAGATGATGTCGTGCTGGTGCCTCCAATGAGGCTGAAGCAGGACGCGATTGACTTGCTTGAGGTCGACGGCGCGGGTGCGGTCTCGGACGGCTTCGAGCAGGGCAGCGAGGCAGAGATTGCGTGCTCGACGCAGGACCCCCTCGGAGACGGGCACGATCAGGGCCCTCGGGACCATGGTTTCCACCAGTGGATCACCTGTTACTGACACGGTCAGGCCTCACCTTGGGCGGTTCTGGCGAGCGGCACGCATGCGGCGAGTGAAGAGATATCGTCCTCACCCCGCGCCGTCCTTGCATCGCTGCCCGAGGGCTCTAGGCTTGCCCGCCTGTCCCCATCAGTGCACTGCCCGGTCTCCCGATCCCGCCTTGTGCCTGCGACCACGTCGCCGGTTGCGCTTCACTCGGAGGTCAGCCCCAGTTCCCGGGCAGCCCTTCACCGACCCGCCTACTTGATCTTCCGCGCCGTTTCCGCAATATCCAGGCCTGTTCCGCATGCGCCCCCCTCGCTCTCCATCCTCCCAGCTTGACGCCCTGCTGCAGCCGTCCTTGGGCGGCTCCGAAGAGGCACGCTCCGTATTCTCCGTTCGAGCGACCTTCTTTGTCGCGTTCTTTGGAGGAGGCTTCGCCTCGGTTGCCTTCACTGCACTCAACGCGCAGCGCCTGGGACGCCTGCGACGAGACCGACTGCTGCTGCTTTTCGGCGCCCTGTTCTTCGGTGGGTTCTACTTCGCGGTGGGCTATGCGACCGCAGCGGGCCTCTCACTGCCTGTCGTCGGAGTGTTGTCCGAGGGAGAGCGTACGGTCCGGACAGTCGGCCGCATTCTGGCGTTGGGGTTCTCGGCGCTCGCGTACTTGCGACATGGCGCGAGCCAGCGAGCATTGAATCAGGCGGGTCGACCATCTCCAAGCCCGTGGAAGGCAGGACTCTCCTGCGCGGCTCTGTCCGTGGCCCTGAGCTTCTCCTTTCTGTGGTTGGGGGCCAAGCTGGCATGAGCACGGTCGAACGCGCCCAAATCCACCGCCTGCTCGAAGTGGGTCGAATCAACGATGCTGCCGGCGCGCTAGCGCCTGAGTTGGCGCGTGCGCCCACCGACCCAGACCTGTGCGTACTTGCCTCGGAGATCGCGAACCATCGGGGAGAGCCCCAGGAGGTCCGTCGCCAACTCGAGAACGCCCTGCGGACGAATCCAACGCACCTTGGGGCGCGTGCCGCAATGTTTGATCTGGAAGTCGAGCAGGAACGGTACGCAGAGGCCGAGCAGCTGATCATCGAGCTGATCCGAGAACATCCGGGCAACGCCGCCTTCCTCGCCTGTTACGCGCAGCTCATGCTGTTCACGTTGAACCTTGGCAAGGCGCGGGCGCTGGTGGACGCGGCTCTCGAGCTCGATGCGAGCAATCTGTCGGCCCGCCGCGTGGACGTGCTGCTAAGCCTCGTAGAGGGGCGCAGGGAGCGAGCTGAAAGCCGTGTCGAAGAGCTCGTCGCCGAGGACCCAAACTATCTTCGAGTCGGCCATGTGCTCCTCGAATCCCTCATCGCCGCACGCCGATTTGCGGACGCCCTGGAAGTGGCCCAGCAGATGCTCCGCGTGGCGCCTCACCATGAAAACATGATGGAGACCATCATCTCCCTGCGAGCCCAGACGCATTGGCTGTCGTTGCCGCTGTGGCCTTCGCAGCGTTGGGGCTGGATGGCGTCCGGCGTGGCTTGGGGAGCGGCCATGCTCGTGTTCACGGCGCTGCGCGGCCGACAGCCCCAGGCTGCGCTCGTGTTTGGGGCAGCGTATCTCGCTTGGGCGATCTACACGTGGGCCTATGGGCCGCTCATGACGCGCTGGTTGCGGTGGAGGGGTGTGCGATGAGTGGCCCGCTGCGAGACCTCGAACGACGCCTGCTCGTATCACCATTCGATCGCGAGGCGCGTCTCGCCTATGCACAGGCGCTCGCGGACGCCGGAGAGATGCGAGCGAGCTTGGAGCAGTGGGTGCTGCTCATCCAACAGGACGCTGCGCGCGCGGTTCACCACCTCGGCGCGGCTCGCTGCTACGAGCGCTTGGGCGAGGCCGCTCAAGCTCGCGAGGCGCTCCTTGCGGCCCGTGCGTGCCCTGACTTCGATCCGGCGCTCGAATCCGACGTGCAAAGCGCACCTCAGCGAGTCGCGATGGCGCCGCTGCGAGCCATCCCTGGCGGACGACGCACGCGCGACGACAATGTCGTGCCGCTATCAAGGAGTGACCGTGTGCGGTTTGCCGACATCGTCGGCATGGTGGAGCTCAAGAAGCTCGTGCGACTGCGGATCGTCGACCCCTTCCTGAACCCCGGACTGTTCGCGCGTTTCAAGAAGCGAAGCGGTGGGGGCGTCATGCTCTACGGGCCGCCAGGATGCGGCAAGACACTGCTGGCTCGCGCCATCGCCAACGAATGCCAAGCGAGCTTCACCGCCATCGGCATCAGCGACATCCTCAACACGTGGCTCGGCGAAAGCGAGCGCAGCCTCGCAGCGATCTTCGACAAGGCTAGGTCTGAGGCGCCGGCCGTGCTCTTCTTCGACGAGCTGGACGCGCTCGCGTTCTCGAGGAGTAAGGCTCGCTCAGACCATACGCGCACACTGGTGAACGAGTTCCTCAACCAGCTGGATGGGATGTCAGGTCGCAACGACAAGGTACTGGTCTTGGCAGCCACGAACATGCCGTGGGACGTCGACGATGCGATGAAACGGCCAGGCCGGTTCGACAGGCAAGTCTTCGTGCCCCCTCCGGATGCGGCAGGTCGCGCAGACATGTTTCGCAGCAAGCTGAGCGATGTGCCGCACGAGCCTCTCGACGAAAGAGCGC
>CAYNOM010000598.1:0-4540 GCA_964398415.1 uncultured Polyangiales bacterium
ACGGTAAGGTGCTTGGTCATGCAGGTACCGCTGCTGCACCGATCGTGGTGCCGATCGTCACACAGCGCACTCAGGAGGCCCCCGCGCTTCCGGGTAAGCCCGCACCCGCCCAGTGTGGCGCAGACGAGTGCCCGCCTGGCATGCCCGGCTGCGGGCCGCCCCTCAAAAACCACACCCAGGGGCTCGGCGACGCTTGCCGTGCCGATGTCGAGTGCCAGGAGGGCCTGAGCTGTCGAGACGATTTTTGTTCGGTCGACGATGGTCGCTCGCGCGAAGGTAGCGTTGCGGGCGAGCGCATCAGGCGCGTCTTCGTGGAAGCGGGCTTCACGCTCGGGGCCGCCTACGTGGGCAAAGGGCATCCCGCCGATGGCGCACCGCCGCGCTCCGTACTGGAGGCCGCGCGGATGAGGACTGACTCTGCGGCACAGCTCGCCTATATTCGCAGCAAGGGGTGGAGCTGTGACACGACGACGCGGATGGTCGACACGGACGGTGACGGCACGCTAGACGACACGGTCGCCGAGCTCAGCGACTGCGACGTTGCCGTGTCGGGCCCAGGGTTTGTGCCGATGCTCGCGGTGCATCTCGCCGCAGGCTACCGCGTCACGCCCAAGCTCTACGCTGCGGGCACGGCGCGCATCCAGCTCTCTCGCGGCAAGGGAACGCTGGCGGGCGTGGTGCTCGGGGCACGGGGCGGTTACGTGCTCGTCGATCCGAGCATCGGCGGCCTCGGTCTCGATGCCTTCGCAGGATTTGGCGTGGGACAGATTCAGGCCCAGCCCGAGGACGACAGCCCCTTTGCCATTTCCGGCATGGGCGCCGCCGAGCTCGGCGTGCGCGGCCTATACCGCATCACCGACCGCTTCTCGGTGGTCGTCACGCCGCACGCCTTCGTCATGTTCCCGACCTTCCTCTTCGACATCGACCTGACTGCGGGTGCACAGCTCACGTTCTGAACCAAGGACGCGCACGGACCCTCAGGTCTCTCCATCGCGCAGCCATGCGCCGATGCGCTCTGCGACCATGAGCGTCGGCAGGTGGATGTTGCTCGAGGGGATGGTCGGCATCAGGCTCGCGTCGGCCACGTGCAGGCCTTCGACGCCGCGCACGCGCCCACGCGGACAGGTGGCCGCATCGGGGTCGTCGTGGGCCCCCATGGGTACCGTGCCGCACGGATGGTAGCCCGAGTCGCAGCTCGACCGGATCCATGCGTCTACCTGACGCCGAGAGCGCAGCACGCGCTCGCCCGGCCACAGAGGCATGACGAGGTCGCGCAGGGCACGCGTGTGGAGCAGCTCGTACGAAAGCAGCATGGCGTCGACGGCCAGCTTGCGATCGCCCTCATCCTCGAGCAGACGTGAGTCGATGCGCGGCCGTGCGCGAGGATCGGCGGAGTCGAAGCGCAACATGCCGGTGCCACGCGGCTTTCCCACCGAGCACATGACGCTCACGAGCGGCAGATTGCCATGGGGGAGGGCGAGCTTCGAGCCTGGCTGAAGCAGCATGTCCGTGGTGTGGGCGCGCTCTCCCGAGGCGTAGCGCAGCACCGTCTGAATCAGTGGGTCTCCAAGGTTTGCCGTGTCGGCATGCCGAGGCATGAGGAAGATCGCCGTGCCAGGGTGGTCGAGAAGGCGTTGGCCGACAGCGGGCGCATCGGCCACGAGCGTGCAACCGAGTCGCTCCACCTCCGCGCGTGGACCCACACCCGAGCGCAACAAGATGCCGGGCGTGTTGATTGCCCCCGCGCACAAGACGACGTGTCGCGTCTTCAGCACCTCGACTCCATCGCGTCCTTCGAGCTCGAGGCCGACCACCTGACGGCGCTCGAAGAGGATGCGCCGCACGAGCACGTGGGGACGCAGCCTGAGGTTGTCCCTCGCGCGCACCTCGGCATCGAGAAACGCCTCGGCCACGCTGATGCGGCGGCCGTCGAGTTTGTTCATGGCGTGGGGGCCCACGCCATCTGAGCCGGGAGCGTTGCTGTCGGGACACGACGCAAAGCCGAGCTCGAGGCACGCCTGAACGAAGCCTGTCTGAAAGGGCACCCACTCTTCGGGCGGATGGCGCCGAAGGGGCAGGGGGCCTGACCGCCCGTGAAAGGCGTCAGCGAAGTCGAGGTCGCGTTCGAGACGTTTGAACGCTGGGAGGCACTCGGACCACGACCACTCGGGCATGCTTCGCGCTGCCCACTCGTCGAAGTCCTCAGGCTGGCCGCGCAGTGCGATGCAGGTGTTCACGGCCGAGGAGCCGCCCACGACGCGACCACGCGGCAGCGGAAACAAGCGCGGCAGGTGCGTAGGTCGATGCCGGTAGCCCCAGTCGTGGGCCGTCATGGAATTGCGGGTTCCGTCCGTCAGGTCCGTGGGCACGCGCGCTGGGTCCGCATAATCAGGGCCTGCCTCGAGCAACGTGACTGACAAGGAGCTGCGCTCGCTGACCCGGCGGGCGACCACCGCTCCAGCCGATCCCGCGCCCACGATGACGATGTCGCTCTGCATGGGACCGAGCGTATCGGGCCAGGGCTGCTCGGGCGAGCGCTACGGCGATTTGGCCACGCCTACGCGGCAGACGCGACCGCTTCGACGGCTGGGGGTCGTGCCGCGGGCGACTTCACGGCAAAGCGCCCCTTGAGCTTGAGGAAGGGTTGTTCGACAAAGCGATGACTCGCCTCGGCGGCCAACAACGAGAGCACGATGGCGACGGCATCGACGACGTAGCGATTGTCGATGGCCGCCGCGCACCAGCCGATGATCGGCACGTGCCACAGGTAGATCGAGTACGACATGCGACCGAGGTGGGACAGCAGCGGATGCCGAAGCGGCTGCGCCCAAGCCGTGCGAGCGTGCACCGTGAGCGCAAGGACCACGAACGCCGACGCCCAGTGGAAGGCCGGCAACAGGACGAGCCACAGCGCGACACGTGTACCTCCGGTGGACCAGGGAACGGGGAGGGCCCACAGGCCCACCAGGAACGCGAGCGCGATCCCGAGGGCCGTCTTCCTCGACGCGAGGACACGCTCAAACCAGCGCCGTCCCGCCGGACGCATCCAGAGCACTCCCACCGTGCAGCCCACCAGAATCGCATCGAACCTTACGTCTGGACGATTGTAGAGGACGTCGGCAGTCGCATCGAGAGCGAGGACATTGACCGCGCGCCAGCCGAGCACGCCGACGAGCGCGGCCAGGCAAACCCGGAGCGCCCTCGATGCGCCGGCCAACAACAGCACAGGAGGCCAGAGAAGATAGAACTGCTCTTCGATGGATAGCGACCACCCGTGGGTCAGGTGGTATTGGCTGAGCGTGGTGGGCCAGTGAGCTGCCCAGATGTCGGCCAGGTATGCGGCGCTGACCAACACACCGGGCACGGCGCTCGACCCGTGCACCAGTACAACCACCAGCAACAGGGTGTAGTAGGCCGGGAAGATCCGGAGCACGCGACGCGCCCAGAACTTCTTCAGCCTGATTTCGCCCGTGAGGGTCAGCTCGTCGACGAGCAAACAGGTGATCAGAAAGCCGCTGAGGACGAAGA
The DNA here is from genome assembly GCA_964398415.1 of uncultured Polyangiales bacterium. Classification (GTDB taxonomy): domain Bacteria; phylum Myxococcota_A; class Polyangia; order Polyangiales; family DASUME01; genus DASUME01. Next base: position 3,529 of record CAYNOM010000598.1, read on the forward strand.
ACACATCGACGCCCAGCCAGCCCGCGGCGTGGGACTGGAAGATCGCGAAGGGGCGGCTCGTCAGGTGCCACGCAAACACGAGCGCGACGGCGAGCGCCCGCAGCGAATCCAGCGTAGGCACGTGATGGAAGCGCACGGCTCGTCCTCGGTTTGACACAGCGCCGACAGCGCGGCGTACTTGGGGTGCGGAAAGGTCGCACGGTGCCCGGGAGGCGTCAAGCCCGAGGGCAGACGCTTTTGTGCGGCGCATTCAAGCCTTGAGCTCGAGATCGAACCCACAGCGGTCGTGACCCAGCCCTCCGATGCAGGTTACCTCGATGGCTCGAGTTCGCTTCTTGAGGATCGATTCGACGGCACCTGCGACCAAGCCGCCTTCGAAGTGGCAGAGCGCGCGTCCAACCGGCGCGAGACCCGAGCAGGTCACGCACTCGTAGACATCGACGTGGATGCGATGGTCAGTCATGACCGGGACCTGAATGACGCCCACCTTGAGCGCGCTGCACAGCTCCAAGAAGCCATCCAGAGTGGCAAGCCCGAGCCCGAGTCCGAGCTTCTTTCCGGCGACGTAGGCGGTGCCGGATGCGCCACGTCCGATGATGTCCTCGAGCGCCACGAGCCGCAGGAGGCGGTACAGCGCAATGCCCGCGTCGGGACCCAGTGAGGGCCGCTCGACGCGCAACGCGTTGTTGACGTCGACGAAGGTAAAGGGGCGCGCTTGACTGGTGCTCTTGCTGGTGTTCGTGATCGTGCTCGAGAGACTAGGCTCGGTGGGCATGGTTTCCTCGCAGTGTTCGAAGTGTGCGGAGCCGCGCGGCTAGCAGGAGTGCTAGGGATGCCCATTCGCCAGGGTCACGAGGGCCAGTCGGTCATCGTCAGTATTCAGAGGTTGTACCGTCAGCGTCGTGTCGTGGTCGTCCTGGATGATGACTCGACGCAACGTCTGCAACGGCAATGCGTCGCGCGTGCGTTCGCCGACGTCCGCGATGTAGGCGCCGTAGGCGGCGAGCGCGTC
>CAYNOM010000599.1:0-4534 GCA_964398415.1 uncultured Polyangiales bacterium
AACGCGCTGGCCGACGTCGCCAGGCGCACGAAGGCTGCGCTGAAAAAGAGCACGCGCGCGTCGAGCATGCCCTCGAGCACGAGGCTTGGGAGCGCGGCGACGAGCGTCAAGCCGAGGCCCCTCAGGTCCGTTGCGAGCTGCAGGCGAGGTGCTCTCGCGTGGCTCCCCACGAGCGGTAGCGTGACGAGCAGCGCGACGACGAAGGCGACCCAGGGCAAGAGGGGCGGGTAGTCCGGGTCGTGCGCGTGGCCTTCGAGCCGCAGCCGCTCGCGCGTGCCGTCCGCGCGCAGCACGTCGAGCACGTGGATGCGCACACTCTCGCGCGGCACGAGGTCGGTCAGCTCTTCGACGGGAGATCCATCCAGGCGCTCGAGCCGGTCGCCGCGGCGAAGCCCCGCCTGTGCCGCCAGACTCTCGTCGCCGATCGCCGCGACCACCAGGCCTTCGGGGCTCGCCTCGAGCTCGCTCAGGCCCACCTCCCGTCGAAACTGGGCCGCGCGCCGCGCATAGCCGAGGGCATCCGCGAGGGCGCGAGAGCCCGATGCGTCGAAGCGGATGCGCGCGCCTTGCAGCTCCCCTCCCACGTCGGCGGCTGTGCCGACCGCGCTCTCGAACGTGAGCTCGAGCCGTCCCTCGAAGATGCCTGATCCGACTCGCGCTTCGCGCAGATCGACGATCGCGAGGCCCTCCGACAGGGCGCGGCAAGGCAGCCGAAAGCGCAGCGCCTTGGGCTCCTTGCCCTGCTGGTGCAGCACGCCCACGAACTGCACGCTGCCCGTGCGCCCAGCGGGAAAGCCCGCGCCCAACATGGAGAGCGAGGCGGTCTCCTCGTCGCGCACGACCTCGGACACCTCGAGCAGTTGGGGAGCGATGCGCTCGCACGCGACGAGCAGGCAAAGCCCCGCGAGCGCGAGCAAAGTGCGAAGCGCCGCGAGGCGCACAAACGAGGAGACGAAATCGATCACGGTGCGCAGCTCTCGCGTGCGTCGACTGCCGAGCGCACGCATCCGATCTGCCTTCGAATAGGCGTGTTCTGCGAGCTTGGTCAAGAAAGGCGCCCTTTGACACCCAGATCCGTGGGTGCTAGTTGCCCCCTCGCTTTCGAGCTCTGGAGGGTCGCGCATGGGGATCACTCAAGCCATCGCACGCGTCAAAGACGGTGTCCGCACAGGGGGGCTGAAGGGCGCTGCGGTTGGGTTGCGCAGCACCGTCATCCCCGCGCCGTTGCGCCCCGCTGCGGAGCGCTTGGCCGACATGCTGGGTGTGCCGCGCGAGGTTGCCTCGACGCCGGCGCCGAGCTTCGACGCACCTACGCACGTGCGTCCCATTGCGGACGTTCCCCCTGCGGCGCGCGTCGTCGAAGACGAGCCCCTTGCGGCTGCGTCCCACGAGCCTGAGCACGAGACGGCGGCAGCGTCCGGCGAGCCGGCCGAGGTCGCGCCGGCACACAGCCCTCGAAGCGTCGAGGTCCTGCCCGAGAGCGAGCCCTTGAAGGCCAAGAAGCCGAGCGCCGCTGTGAAGGCCACGCGCGTCAAGGTCGACAAGGCGACGCAGGCCAAGGCGAGCCCAGCCGCCAAGGAGAGCCCAGCGGCCAAGCCAAGCCCAGCGGCGAAGTCGACCCCCAAGCAGGCGCCGAGCGCGAAGGCTGAGGCGTCCAAAGCGGCCGTCAAGGCCGCCCCCAGCGCGAAGAAAACGACGCCCCCCACAGAAAAGAGCAAAGAGAAGGTTGCAGTCGCGCCTTCTTCTGGCAAAACTCCCGCCCGTTCGATGGCAAGGCCTCAAGCCAAGCGCCCCAGCGCGAAAGCCACGAACAAGAAGTGAGAAGAACGGGGCTGTAGCTCAGCTGGGAGAGCGTCGCACTGGCAGTGCGAAGGTCAGGGGTTCGATCCCCCTCAGCTCCACTAATAGTTTCAGATAGTTAGCGCTGCGCTTGGCGGCCATGAAAAAGAGTGCTGGTACTTGTGCTGGTACTCTTTTTCATGGCCGCTGGCGTTTTGGCGGCGCTCAACGCGTGCCAGCGGCGAGCAGAAGCTCGATGGAGCGGCGCTTGATCAGCAGCCTGCTCGAACCGCCGTCGGCCCTTGTTGCCGTGAGCTTGCCGAGCGCCACGTAGCGACGGACCGTCTTGTCGGAGCAGCGGAGAAGCTCCGCGGCCTCGCGCACGGTCACGTGCTCTGAGTTGGGCGTCGGCTTCGCGCGCTCCTTGGTTGCGCGCTGGGCAGCCTGGTCCTCTTTGAGCCACTCGTCCAACTTGGGAGGCTCGGCCTTCACGTTCGTGTAGGTCACGAACTTGATCTTGTTCATGTCGCCCTCCGCGCGCCGATGATACCGCGGGCGAGGAGCAGGCGATCCTCCTGTGTGCCCGTGATTGCTCCCAGCGTTCGACGGCCGCGCGGCACCGAGAGCTTCGCCACGTTGAGTTGACGAACGGCGAGGCTTCTTTTGGGCGGGTGGGCGCGTCAAGTTTCGGCCATGCCTACTGCCTCAGGTTCATTGGAACACGACTGCATGAAACTAACGAGCAAGCATCGGTCGTGGCTACACCAAGCTCGCCGATAGGATTCGCCCCCCAGCAGGCCACGGTGTGGTCCTTGCGCAGTGCGCACGTGTGGCCAGGCCCCACCGAAATCTGAACAGCGTCGGCGACGTTCTGCACGACAGCCGGACTCAGGCGCGCGCCGGTGGTGCCATCGCCGAGTTGACCATAGATGTTGTAGCCCCAGCACCTGACCGTTCCATCTGTAAGCGATGCGCACGTGTGACCGATGTTTAGCGCTAGCTGGGCAACGTTCGACAGCTCCGGTACTGCCGTGGGTCGCTGTCTCGAAGTTGTCGTGCCATCACCGAGCTGTCCGAGCGCGTTTCTTCCCCAGCAGACAACCGCTCCGCTCTCAAGCCGAGCGCACGTGTGAAGGGACTCTCCCGAACCCAGCGTGATCTGAACCACGCCTGTGAGTCCAGGGACCGCCGTCGCAGTCGCGCGGTGTTCGCTCGTACCGTCGCCGAGCTGATAGGCGCTGTTGTTGCCCCAACACTTGACGGTACCATCCTCAAGGCGAGCGCACGTGTGTAGCCCTCCGGCAGAGACCTCCACTGCCCCGGCCAAGTCGGCCACAACCACAGGATGCCGACGATCTTCGAGCGACCCGTCGCCAAGTTGCCCGTACTTGTTGTAGCCCCAGCACTTGACCACGCCACCGACCAGGACAGCGCACGAATGCCGATACCCGGCCGCGATCTGGACGACGTTCTCCAAGCCAGCAACCTCAACAGGCCTCAACACCGGTGCGGCCGACCCACCGCCCACCTGCCCCTGTTCGTTGTTCCCCCAGCACTTCACCGAGCCGTTCGAGAAGAGGGCACAGCCGTGCAGGCCACCAAGCGCGAGATCAATCGCTCCTCGAAGTTCCTCTGCGCTATCCGGCGTTCTGCGCTGGGCTGACGTTCCATCTCCAAGCTGTCCATAGTCGTTGCGCCCCCAGCACTTGACCTGTCCATTCACCAGACGGACGCACGTCCGGTCGTTCGCGGCGACGACTTGATCCACAGCACCTCCCAACCTGACGGTTGGAAAGGCAGGCGTGGCGCAGGACGGCCCATCTGGGAACGCTACCTCAGATTTGTCGTCGGGACACTGACACTTTCCGTCCTTGAAGCCGTAGCCACTCGGACAAACGCATTTCTTCGTGCGCACATCAAGACGACCGTCGGGTCCACAGTCACGCGAGGGAACGGTCACGCGATTCGTCGAAGCCGAAGGCGCTTGCTGGTCCTCTTCTGGCCGACTCCGGTTTCTCCTGTGCTGGGCGTGCGCGCTGCCGACCATCACGAGCAGCGTGACGATCATGAGGAGCGCGCCCCCTATTGCTCGTTGTCCGTTGACGACTTCGCCTCGCCCACTCGAAACCAAACGTCGGCGGCAAGGGATGTCTGCCCCATGCTCGGAGCACTGCAATGTTGTCCTGTCCTTGCCGGCCGCAAGCCACCTTTCAGCTCTCGCGCGCATGGACGAGGCCGCGCTTGAGCACTTCACGATTCGTGGTCCCTTCATGTGTCAGCCCTCGTTCTTCGGTCCTCGGTTGCGGCGCCCGCCCCTTCACTGGGCGTAGGAGCACGACCGCGTATGCGTGCAGTAGCGCTCATACATGGCGCAGCCGATTTGGTCGCCGAGTTCGCAGGCACGCCGGAAGTGATCGCCGCTCTCGGCGATGGACACTGGCCCCCCGATCCCTTCCATGAGGTAGGTGCCGGCTTGGCCGCATCCTTGAGCCCAGCCCAGGTCGCACGCCCTTTTGGCGAGGCTGCGCGACTTGGCCGGGTTGGCGCGCACCCCGTTGCCGGTGAAGTACAGCGACGCCAGTGAGCTGCAACCGGCGCCGTATCCGGCCTTGCAGAACGCGGCGCATCGTTCGGGCTCGCGACAGTTGTCGGCGTTGGCGCTGAGTCCCTCGAATACGAAGCACGACGCAGCGCTGCCCGCGTCACAGCCGGCCCTCGACATGGCCCGGCTCTTAGCAGGATCCAGGGCGACACC
>CAYNOM010000600.1:0-4522 GCA_964398415.1 uncultured Polyangiales bacterium
ACATGTCGGCTCCTTCGGATCTCGGCCCACGCGTGCTCGTCACTGGCGGCTCGGGCTTCTTCGGCCGCGTGCTCGTGCGGCGCCTGCTCGAAGAGGGCTACGCCGTGCGTGTGCTCGACCTGATGCGCCACCCAGACCTCGATCCGCGGGCGGAGGTGCTCACGGGCGATCTGCGTGATCGCTCGCTCGTGGAGCGAGCCGTCGAAGACGGCGGCACGGTGTTTCACACCGCGTCCATCATCAACCTGTCGGGAGTGGCGAGTGCGGCCGATCGCAGGGCGGTGCACGACGTCAACGTCGGCGGCACGCGCCACGTGATCGACGCGTGCATCAAGCACGGCGTCACGCGGCTCGTCTACACGAGCTCGAACAACGTCGTCTTCGATCGCGCCATCGTCGACGGCGACGAAACCCAGCCTTACGCCACACGGCACTTCGACCTCTACACCGAGACCAAGATCGCCTCCGAGCGCGCGGTGCTCGAGGCGGCCTCGGCGAGTCTTCGCACCTGCGCGCTGCGACCCGGCGGCATTTGGGGCCCCTACGCGGGCGGTGTGATGCTCGACAAGGTGCTCGAACAGCTCGCGCGGGGCACATTCGTCGCGCGCATTGGCGGACGCGGTCTCGCCGACAACACCCACGTCGACAATCTGGCCGAGGCCCAGGTGCTCGCGGCTCGCGCCCTCGTGCACAAGCCCGACCTCGTGAGCGGTCAGGCTTACTTCATCACCGATGGCGAGCCCATGGATCCCACCGACTGGTTTCGACCGCTGCTCGAGGCCCTAGGCCATGAGCTGCCGACGCGCGCCGTGCCTGCGTGGCTGATGTACGGCCTCGCCTACGGGCTCGAGTGGGTGCATCGCCTCGGCGGTCCAAGGCCCCTGATCACACGCATCGAGGTGTTGAAGGTCGTGCGTCCCCACAGCTTTCGCATCGACAAAGCGCGGTCGCATCTGGGCTACGAGCCGCTCATTCAGAGCCGTGAGGGGCTGCTCGAGTGCGTCGACTACGCCCGCGCTTTCATCGCCGCGCGCGCTCCCCAGCACAGCCCCGAAGCAGCCTGAAGAGCGCTCGAACAACGGGGCCATGCCCTCGAGCGCTGTGCTTCCTTACTTGTTGAGCTCGAGCTTGATGTTGAGCGTGACCTCGTCCCCTACGAGCACGCCACCCTTGTCGAGCGACTTGTTCCACGACACGCCGAAGTCCTGACGCTTGAGCTTGCCGCTCACCTTCACGCCGCGCACCTGCTTGCCCCAGGGATTCGTCACCGGGTCGGTGAGCGTGACGTCGAGCGTGACGCTCTTCGTGACGCCGCGTATCGTGAGGTCGCCCGTCACCTTGTAGGCCTTGCCGGCCTTCTTGATCTTGGTCGACTTGAACGTGATCTTGGGGTGTTTGTCGGCAGCGAAGAAGTCGCCCGAGCGCAGGTGCTTGTCGCGGTCTGCGTTGTCGGTGTCGATGCTGGCGACGTCCACGGAGAGCTCGACGCTGCTCTTCGTGAGGTCTGCGTCGTCGAGGACGACCTTGCCACTGAACGTCTTGAACTGACCCTCCACGTCGGAGACCACCATGTGGGGCACCGAGAAGCCGACGCGCGCGTGGGCGGCGTCTACCGACCACTCGGCGGGCTCGGCGAGGGCGCTGCCCGCGAAGAGGGTGGTGGCGAGTGCGAGGGTCATGGGGCTGATACGCATGGTCCGGTTTCTCCCTGTGTGGCGGCGATGGGCGCTGCCATGACCCCACGATAGCTCCGGCAACCGTCGACACAAGATATCCAATTGGAACATGATTGATTCCAATATGGAACCAATCGGTCCGGATGTCCGAAGTCTGTCGCTGTTCGCCGACGTCGTGAAGACGCGCAGCTTCACGCGAACGGCCGAGCGCTACGGCGTGACGAAGAGCGCGGTGAGCAAGCAGATCGCGAGCCTCGAGAGCGAGCTTGGGGTGCAGCTGTTCGTGCGCACGACGCGCAAGCTATCGCTCACCGACGTGGGTGAGCGGGTGCACGCCCACTGTTTGCGCATCGCGGAGGAGCTCGACGCGTTGCACGAGGCGGCCCACTCGACGAGCCGCGACGTCGCCGGGCATCTGCGCATCGCCGCGCCCGCGGCCCTGGGGCGCACCTACCTGATGCAGCTGCTCGCCGAGTTTCTGGCGTTGCATCCGAAGCTGAGCGCGGAGGTCTTCCCTTCCGATGCGTTCGTCGACCTCGTGGCAGAGCGCATCGACGTGGCGTTGCGCGTGGGGCGGGTGTCCGAGACGAGCCTCGTCACACGCAAGCTCGCGCGTGTGCCAATCCTCTTGTGCGCCGCCCCGAGCTACCTCGCGAAGACGGCGCCGCCCTCCGCACCTCGGGACTTGGATCAGCACTCGTTCATCCTGCACGGCGGCATGGACGCGGCGCGACTCACGCTGAAACGCGGCGCGCGCAGCGAGCTCGTCACGGGGCGGGGGCGGCTTTCGTGCGCCGACGGGCCCGCCGCGATGACGGCCGCCGAGGCGGGTTTTGGGATCTTTGTCGGGCCCCTGTTCGAGATCGCCGGGGCTTTGCGGGAGGGGCGTCTCGTTCAGGTTCTTCCCGAGTGGTCGCTCGACGAGCTCACGCTGCAGGTGGTGTATCCGCCGCGCAAGCACGCGCCGCGCCGCGTGCGTGAGTGGGTCGACTTCGTCGCGCTGCGCTGGAAGACGCCGCCCTGGCGGCTACCGAAATCGTGAGCGAATCACGCATGAAAACGGGCGTTGACCAGGCCTCTACTAAACGCTGTTCATTCATGGTATGACGCGCCGCATGTCGCAGCAGCTCACGCAAGAACAGCTCGAATTCCAACAGTACGCGCGACGCTGGCTGGCCGAGAACCGGCCCGCCGCTCCGTCGTTTCGCCTACCTCTGTCGCCGCTCGAGGTGATGACCGTCGAGCAGCGCGACTACCTCGTGGCGTGGCAGACCAAGTGTTACGAGGCAAAGCTCATCGGCAGCGACTACCCCACGGACTACGGCGGCTGGGGCATGAAGGGTTGTCAGCGCATCGCCAATCAGGAGCTGGGCCGCGCGAGCGTGCCGTTCATGATCAACGTGATCGCGCTCAACATGGCGGCGCCCACGATCCTGCACCACGGCACCGAGGAGCAGAAGCGCCGCTTCATTCCGGGCTGCCTCAGCGCGCGCGAGATCTGGTGCCAGGGCTTCAGCGAGCCCGGCGCCGGCAGCGATCTCGCCAACCAGCAGACCTTCTGCGAGCGCGATGGCGACAGTTGGATCGTCAACGGCCACAAGGTGTGGACGAGCCTCGGTCACTTCGCGCAGTGGATGATCCTGCTCGCGCGGACGAGCCGCGAGGACAAGTACAAGGGCCTCACCTACTTCATCTGCCAGATCGAGGGTGCACAGGGCGTCACGGTCCGGCCACTGATCAAGATCACGGGCGAGACGGGCTTCAACGAGGTGTTGTTCGAGAATGCCGTCGTGCCCGACAACCTGCGTCTCGACAAGGTCGGAGCCGGCTGGCAGGTGGCGATGACGACGCTCTTACACGAGCGCGGCGCCGCCGATGGTGCGGGCGGCGGCGGTCGGCTCACCGACCACACAGACCGACTGATCGAGCTGGCCAAGAAGGTGAAGCGCGACGGCATCCTCGCGGCCCACGATCCCATCACGCGTGACGAGATCGTGCGCCTCGTGATCAAGGCCGAGGGCGTGCACCTCAACAACCGTCGCTCACGCGTGCCTGCGCTCGTCGATCATCCCATGCGCCTGCCGCTGCAAACGAAGGTGACGTTTAGCGAGTTCGAGCAAGAGGTGGGACGGCTCGGCTGCGATCTCGCGGGTGCCCTGGGCCAGCTCTACAAGCTCGACGACCACGCGCCCGACGAGGGCCACTGGCCGCTCTCGTACATGAACAGCTACGGCATGACCATCGCCGCAGGCACGAGCGAAATTCAGCGCAACATCCTGGGCGAGCGCGTCCTCGGGATGGAAAAGACGAAGTGAGGAGCGCGAGCATGGCACAGCCCAGAGATTTCGGTTTCGGCTCGGACGAGAAGCTGCTTCGAGACCAGGCCCGCAAGTTCCTCGATGAGCACGCCTCGGCAGCACAGGTGCGAAAGCTCGTCGGTTCCGATCACGACGCGGTGTACGTGCGCGGCGAGCTGCCCGCCTACGATCGCGGCGTCTGGTCGAAGGTGGTCGAGCTCGGCTGGACGGCCCTTGCGGTGCCTGAGGAAGCGGGCGGCGTGGGCGTCAAGGCCGTCGGCGTGACTGCGCTCGTCGAGGAGGTGGGGCGTCACGCGTTCCCCTCACCACTCATCGCCACTATCAACGCCACCTACGCGCTGCGTGCCTGCGGCAGCGCGGCTGCCAAGACCTGGCTGGAGCGCATCGCTGAGGGGACGACCGCCTCGCTGGCGCTCACCAACGCGGAGGGCTCCTGGGAGCTCGACGCCACGGCAGTGAAGGGTGAGGCCTCAGGCTCGGGGCTCGTGCTCTCGGGCAGCGCCCACTTCGTGCAAGATGCGCTCAAGG
>CAYNOM010000601.1:0-4517 GCA_964398415.1 uncultured Polyangiales bacterium
CAAGCGCGCGTGGCCGTGGCCGGCGGCTCCTACGGCGGCTTCATGGTGCTGTCCTCGCTCACCCACTTCGGCAAGCGCCTGCGCGGCGGCGTCGACGTGGTGGGCATCGCCAACTTCGTCAGCTTCCTCGAGAACACGCGCGACTACCGGCGCGACCTGCGGCGCGTGGAGTACGGCGACGAATCGAACCCGGAGATGCGGGCGTTTCTCACCCAAATCTCGCCGCTCACCAACGTCGCCAAGATCGAGAGCGCGCTCTTCGTCGCCCACGGCAAGAACGACCCACGCGTGCCCTTCGGCGAGGCGCAGCAGATCGTCGAGGCCGTGCGCAAGCGAGGCAACGAGGTGTGGACCTTCTACGCCGACAACGAGGGTCACGGCTTTCAGAAGAAGGCCAACCGCGACACCTACGGCCAGCTCGCGATTTTGTTCTTGGAGCGCGTGCTGCGAAATCAGGGCGAAAACGCTGGAGGGGAGCGCGTTCTCACGGCCGAGTAGCCCAAGCTGAGACAGCCTTAGCAGCTTGCCCGCGCCCCAGGCCGATGCTAGCGACGCGGGTGCCGCCACGAACTGTGCGCGGGAAGGATGCCCATGGCCAAGGTGCTGGTTTCGGACAAGCTGAGCGACGCGGGTCTTCAGATCCTCGCGGGTTTCCCTGGGATCGAGGTCGAGTACAAGCCAGGCCTCAAGGAAGACGAGCTCTGTGACATCATCTCGGCCTTCGACGGTCTGGTGATTCGCTCGGGCAGCAAGGTCACGGCCAAGGTCATCGCCGCCGCCGACAACCTCAAGGTGATCGGCCGCGCCGGCATCGGAGTCGACAACGTCGACATCCCCGTGGCCAGCAAAAAGGGCATCATCGTGATGAACACGCCCACGGGCAACGCGGTCACCACTGCGGAGCACGCCATCACGCTCATGCTCTCGCTGGCCCGCAAGATCCCACAGGCGACGGCCTCCATGAAGGCCGGCAAGTGGGAGAAGAGCAAGTTCGAGGGCCGCGAGATCACGGGCAAGACCCTCGGCGTGCTGGGCCTCGGCAACATCGGGCGCATCGTGGCCGATCGCGCCCAGGGCCTCTCGATGAAGGTCATCGGCTACGACCCGGTGCTGTCGAGCGAACGCGCGCGGGAGATCGGCGTCGAGCTGGTCAGCGTCGACGAGCTGTTGCGCCGCGCCGACATCATCACCTGCCACACGCCCCTCACGCCCGAGACCAAGGGCATCCTGGGCGCCGAAGCCTTCAAGAAGGTCAAGGACGGCGTGCTGATCGTCAACGCGGCCCGTGGCGGCATCGTCGACGAGGCCGCGCTCTTCGACGCGCTCAAGGCCGGCAAGGTGGGCGGCGCAGCGCTCGACGTGTTCGTGCAGGAGCCCTGCCAGCCCGACCATCCCCTGCTCGGCCTCGACAACGTGATCGTCACGCCGCACCTCGGTGCGTCGACGGCCGAGGCCCAGGAGCGCGTGGCCCTCGAGATCTGCGAGCAGGTCGCCACCTACCTCGCCACCGGCGAGATCAAAAACGCCCTCAACGTGCCTTCGCTGTCGAAGGAGGCCGCGAAGAAGCTCGAGCCCTATCTCAAGCTGGCCCACAAGCTCGGCCTTCTGCTCGGCCAGCTCGAGCCGGTGGACGTGCGCGAAGTGCGTGTGACGTGCATGGGCGACGCCGGCGAGATCGGCGTGCGCCCCATCGGCAACGTCGCCCTGGCGGGCTATCTCGAGCGCCACGTGGAGACGCCGGTCAACCAGGTCAGCGCGCCCCATGAAGCCAAGGCGCGCGGCATCGCCCTCGTCGAGGTGGTCGAGCCCCAGTCGGGTCTGTTCGCGAGCGCCGTGCGCGTCACGGTCAGCGGCGCTGCGGGCTCCCACACCGCCACAGGCACCCTGGCCGCCAACGGTGAGCCGCGCCTCGTGCAGCTCAACGGCTACGATCTCGACGCTCAGATCGACGGCAACGTGCTGCTGATGCACAACGACGACAGGCCCGGCGTGATCGGCAAGATCGGCTCGGTGCTGGGCCAGCGCGGCATCAACATCTCGCGCATGCAGCTCGGCCTCGACAAGCGCACCGGACGCGCGCTCTCCGTCTGGAACACCGACTCCGCGCTACCCGAGGCCACCTTGGACGAGCTGCGTAAGGTCGAGTTCGTCCGCTCCGTGAACGTCGTTGCCCTGTGACCCAGTCTGAGCCTTCGATGCCCGGCTTCGCCCTCACTCCTCCCGCGGGAATGCGCGATCTGTTGCCGCCCGAGTCGCGGGCACGGCGACGTGTCAGCGAGGCGCTTCAGGGCGTGTTCGAACGCTCGGGCTACGAGCTGATCACGACGCCCCTGTTCGAGCGCGTGCCCGTGTTCGAGCGCGGTTCCACGCTCGATCCGCGAGACCTGCTCCGCTTCATCGACCCGGACAGCGGCGAGGTCGCAGCCCTGAGGCCCGACATCACGCCGCAGATCGCACGGGTCATCGCCACGCGCTTGTCTGATCACCCCGCGCCCTTTCGCATTCGCTACGAAGGCACGGTGATCCGCAGGCGCAGGGGGCGTGCCCGACGCCAGCGCCAGATCGCGCAAGTGGGCATCGAGTTGATCGGCACGGCCGGCAGCGAAGCCGACCTCGAGGTCGTGCGGCTGATGATCGACGCCTGCCGCGCCGCGGGTCTCGAACGCTTTCGCCTCGAGCTGTCGGAAGTCGGCGTCGGACGCGCGCTGCTCGCCGCCCACGGCGAGGACGTGCTCGAGGCCGCGGCCGAGCCCCTGGCGCGCAAGGACGAGGCCCAGTTGCTCGAAGCGCTGGCGCGCGCCCCGGTGCCGGAGCCGGCCCGCACGCGCATCGCCAGGCTCGTGCACCTGCACGGCGATCTGTCGGTGCTCGAAGAAGCACGCGAGCTCGTGCGCGGCACCCCGGCCGAAGCGCACCTCGCGAGCCTCGAAGACCTCACCCAGAAGCTCGTCGACCTCGGGCTCGGCGCGCACCTTGGGGTCGACCTGGGCGAGATCAGGGGCGCGGCTTATTACACCGGGACGAGCTTTGCGATCTTCGCCGAGGGTCCGGGCGAGGCGGTGGCCAGCGGAGGTCGCTACGACCAGCTCCTCTCGCGCTACGGGGCGCCACTTCCCGCCACGGGCGCGGCCATCGATCTCGAAAATCTCTTGTGGGCGCTCGATCACGCGGGCAGCGCCTGGCGCGATCGTCCCGGCGTGCGCTTTCTGGTGCATGGTGACGACGCCCAGCGCGCGCGACGGGCGCTCGATGTGCTGCACGGCGCAGGCTTCGTGGCGGCCAGTCTGTTCGATGGGACGGACGAAGCCGCGCGCGCCTACGCTCAGGCCTGGGGCTACGACGTCACACTCGCCGTGACGGCGCAGGGTGCCCAGGCCACACGTAGCTTGGATGGAAAAAAGAAGAAGCTCGCGACCGAGCTCGGGGCCGCCGAGGTGGCAGCCCTCGAGTCTTGGGCTCGCGACGCACGAGGAGAGTAACCATGGCGGTCGTGGTGGTAGTCGGAGCCCAATGGGGCGATGAAGGCAAAGGAAAGATCGTCGACATCTACACGCAGCACGCCGACATGGTCGTGCGCTACGCGGGCGGCGCGAACGCGGGCCACACGCTGGTCGTCGATGGCAAAAAGACCGTCCTGCACCTGATCCCCTCCGGCGTGCTTCATGCGGGGCCGCGCATCGTGCTGGCCCAGGGCACCGTGGTCGATCCCCGCGTCTTGCTCGAGGAGATCGAGCTGCTCCGCGAGACCTGCAAGCTCACGCCCGAGCGCCTGCTCATCTCGGATCGCGCGCACGTGGTGCTGCCCCACCACATGCAAATCGATGCGCTGCGCGAGCGCGTGGCCACGGCCATCGGCACCACGAAGCGTGGCATCGGTCCGGCCTACCAAGACAAGGCGGCGCGACGCGGCATCCGCATCCTCGACTTGCTGCACGAAGGGCGCTTCCGCGAGAAGCTCGCGCAAAACCTCGAAGCCTGGCAGCCCGTGGCCCAAGCCCACGGCGAGACGCTGCCCACGGTCGACGAGATCGCCGACAAGTACCTCGCGCTCGGTGAAAAGCTCGCCCCCTTCGTCGGCAACGCCGCGCGCGTGGTCTACGAAGCCGTGAAGCGAAAGCAGAACGTCTTGATGGAAGGCGCCCAGGGCACGCTGCTCGACGTCGATCACGGCACCTATCCCTACGTCACGAGCTCGAGCGCCGTGGCGGGCGGTGCCACGATCGGCGCAGGCATCGGTCCGACCGCCATCGACAAGGTCGTGGGCATCACGAAGGCCTACGCCACGCGCGTGGGTGAGGGGCCCTTCCCCACCGAGCTGCACGGCGCAGCAGGCGAGGCCTTGCGCACCGCTGGCCACGAGTTCGGCGCCACCACCGGGCGCCCGCGGCGCTGCGGCTTCCTCGATCTGCCGGCCCTGCGCTACGCCGTGCGCGTCAACGGCCTCACCTCGCTCGCGATGACGAAGCTCGACGTGCTCTCGGGCAGCGCACTCGACAGCGTCGAGCGTGTCGTGTTCG
>CAYNOM010000602.1:0-4508 GCA_964398415.1 uncultured Polyangiales bacterium
GGTACGCCGAGGACAGCCGTCTTCCGTCCGAGTTCAACCTCACCCCGCACCTCGTCGAGGGCGACAACCTGATCGCGGTGCGCGTCTACCGTTACTCGGACGGGTCTTACCTGGAAGACCAAGACATGTGGCGGATGAGCGGCATCTTCCGCGACGTCTACCTCTGGTCTGCGAAAGACACGCACATCCGCGACTTCGAGGTGACGAGCACGCTCAGCGACGCCTTCGACGAAGCCACCGTGAGCGTGCGCGCCTCCGTGCGGCGTTACGTCGACGCCGAGAGCAGCGCGACGGTGGAGGCCGAGCTCAGCGCACCAGATGGGAGCACCGTCTTCACGCAGACGGCGAGCGCCGCGGTGATGGGCTGTGGCGAAAACGCGCTGATGCTCGAGGGCAAGGTGTCGAAGCCCGCCCTGTGGTCGGCCGAGACGCCGAGCTTATACCGGCTCACACTGACCTTGCGCGACGCCGAGGGCGATGTCCTCGAGACCCTCGACTGGCCCGTCGGTCTGCGACGTGTGCAGATGGCCGAGGGCCAACTGCTCGTGAACGGCAAGGCCGTGAAGCTTCGCGGTGTGAATCGTCACGAGCACCATCCCCGCGACGGCCATGTCGTGAGCGAAGCCGACATGCTCGAGGACATCCGCCTGATCAAGCAGCACAACTTCAACGCCGTGCGCGCGGCGCACTACCCCAACGTGGCGCGCTGGTACGCCCTCTGCGACGAGCACGGTTTGTACGTGGTCGACGAGGCGAACTTGGAGTCCCACGGAATGTGGCTCCTCGGCAGCACGGAGCTTGGCACGCTGCCCGAATGGCGCGCGGCCCACGAGGAGCGCGTGCAGCGCATGGTCGAGCGAGACAAAAACCACGCCTCCGTGATCGTGTGGTCTCTGGGCAACGAGGCGGGCGCCGGAGCCACGTTCGACGCGATGAGCAAGTGGGTGAAAGACCGCGATCCCTCGCGCCCCGTGTTGTACGAAGGCGCGGCCAAGGGCGTCGCCGGTGCGCCCATCGGCGCGCACAGCGACATCACGAGCCCCATGTACTGGTCACCCGAGCTCGTCGAGAACTACGCGAAGGAGCCACAGGCGCGCCCGATCATCCTCATCGAGTACGCCCACTCCATGGGCAACAGCACCGGGAACTTCCAGGAGTATTGGGACATCTTCGAGCGCTACCCGCAGGCCCAGGGCGGATTCATCTGGGACTTTGCCGACCAAGGCATCGCGCAACCCATCGCCGGCGCGGACGGCGAGTATTTCGCCTACGGCGGAGACCTTGGAGCGCTTTCGAGTCTGCCGCTCGATGGCGGTAACTTCTGCATGAACGGGCTCGTGGCAGCCGACCGCACGCCCCGCCCCGCCCTCGCGGTGGTGAAGGCGGTGCAGCAACCCGTGCACATCGAGGCCGTGGACCTCGAGGGGGGCCGGGTGCGCCTCACGAACCGCTTCGACTTTTTGCCGCTCGACGCGCTGCTCGAGGCGCGCTTCACGCTGCGCGCGGACGGCGAGGTGATCGACAGCGGTGCGCTCACCGATCTCGCCATCGCGCCGGGTCAGAGCGCGGAGCGAACGCTCGACTACACCTTGCCGACTGCACGCACGCCGGGCGTCGAGTACCGACTCCGCCTCGAGCTCGTTCTTTCGCGGGCCACCTCGTGGGCCGACGCGGGCCATCTCGTCGCCTGGGAGGAGCTGCCGATCGAAAAGGCCCCTGCCCCCGTGCTCGACACCGCTACGGGCGAGACGTTGAGCGTCGACGAGACCGAAGCCGTGGTCACCGTCTCGGGTGCCACCTTCAACGTCGAGATCGACAAAGCCGAGGGAACTCTCTCCTCTTTCGAAGCCGATGGCGTGGCCCTGCTCGCTCGTCCGATCGCCCCGTTCTTCTGGCGCGCGCTCACCGACAACGATCGCGGCAACAACCTGTCGGGCAACGCCGGCGTGTGGCGCACCGCAGGCGCCATGTGGGCGATCGAGCAGGTGAACGTGACGACCTCGGGGCCGAACGACGTGCTCGTCGAGGTGGAAGGCACGTTGCCGCGAGGGCCGAAGCTCGTGGTGCGCTACCGCGTGCTCGGCAGTCGCACCGTGGCAGTCGAGATGGATTACGACGCGGGCGACGTCGTGATGCCCGAGCTCCCGCGCTTTGGTACGCGCCTCGGCTTGCCCGCGCGCTTCGACCGGATCGCCTGGTTCGGCCCTGGCCCCGAGGAGAGCTACGCAGACCGCAAGCGCTTGCCGGTCGACGTATACACAGGAGCGCTCGACGCACAGCTCACGCGCTACTCCCGCCCGCAGGAGACGGGCAACAAGGTCGACGTGCGCTGGTTGGCCCTCACCGACAGCACTGGAAGCGGCTTGCTCGCGGTGGGTGCGCCCCTGTTGAGCGCCAACGCCATGCGACACGAGCCGAGCGCGCTCGAAGCCGCGGGTCACTTTCACGAGCTCACGCCCGACGACGTGGTTCATCTGCACCTCGACGCAGCACAGCGCGGAGTGGGTGGAGACAACTCCTGGGGCGCACTGCCGCAAGCGGCCTACCGCATCGAGGAGAAGACGCTGCGCCTCGCCTATTGGCTGCGACCGCTCAGCGCAGGCCAAGATCCGGCGCCCATCGCGCGACGCGCGCTGCCCTGATCGCGTGGTAGAAGGCCTTCCCATGAATGCCTCGTCCTCCATCGCGGAGCTGACACCGCGCGCCGTCATCCTGGGCCTCGTGCTCTCGGTCATCATGGCGGCCGCCAACGTGTACCTCGGGCTCAAGGCCGGCATGACCGTGTCGGCGTCGATCCCCGCTGCCGTGGTCGCGATGCTGATCCTGCGCGTCGTGTTCAAGGGAGGCACGATCCTCGAGGCCAACCAGGTGCAAACCGCCGCCTCGGCCGGCGAGTCCCTCGCGGCCGGCATCATCTTCACCATGCCAGCACTGCTGCTGATCGGGGTGTGGAAGGAGTTCGATCTCGTCACCACGACCCTGATCGCGTTCACGGGCGGCCTGCTCGGGATTCTATTCATGATCCCCATGCGTCGCGTCTTCGTCGTGGACAACAAAGAGCTGGCCTATCCCGAGGGCGTAGCGTGCGCAGCCGTCCTGGAGGCGGGCGAAAAGGGGGGCGCAAACGTGGTCTGGGGCGGCGCCGTGGGCGCGCTGTTCAAGCTGCTCGTGTCGTTCTTCGGCCTGCTCCACGGCACGCTCGAGATCGCGACGCGCACGGCCGGCGGACGCGTGTGGTTTCTCGGCGCCGACATCTCGCCCGCGCTGATCGCGGTGGGCTTCATCGTTCGCCTCAACGTCGCGCTGCTCTTGTTTCTCGGGGGCGCGTTGGGCTGGCTCGTGTGTATCCCCTTCATCTCCGAGCTCGACGCCATCCTCGGCAGCATCTCTCCGAGCCTCAGCCATCCGATCGTCGCGGAAGGGGCCGCGGTGGAGCAGGCCTGGACTTTGTGGTCGAAGGGCGTTCGCTACGTGGGCGTGGGCGCGATGGTGGTCGGCGGCATCGCCTCCATCATCAAGGTGCGTGCAGGCCTCATGCGCGCCGTGGAAGAGCTGCGTAAGCGCTTTCGTGCCCAGCAAGGCACCGAAGACGACGGCCAGGATCTGAGCCCCAGGACGATCCTGATCTGGTCGGTCATCGCGATCATCTCGATCGCTTCCATCTACTACCACTTCACCGGCGGCATCGGCATCACGCTGCTCACGACGGCCGTGATGGTGGTGATGTCGTTCTTCTTCGTCGCGGTCGCGAGCTACATCGTGGGCCTCGTCGGCAATAGCAACAGTCCCGTCAGCGGCATGACCATCACCGCCGTGCTGTTCACCGGCGGGTTGCTCTACATCGCGGGCTTCTCGGGCACCGACGGCATGGTCGCCACCCTGGGCGTCGCGGCCATCGTGTGCTGCGCGGCCTGCACGTCGGGCGACGTGTGCAACGACCTGAAAACCGGCAGCCTGGTGGGCGCCACGCCACGCAAGCAGCAAATCATTCAAATCGCGGGAGTCGCCGTGGCTTCGCTCGTGATGGCACCCGTGCTGCAGCTTCTGCACAACGCCTACGGGATCGGCAGCCGCGAGCTGAGCGCGCCCCAGGCAGGGCTGTTTGCGAGCCTGGCCCAGGGTTTCTTCGGCGAAGGCGAGCTGCCGTGGGGTCTCGTGGGCGTCGGTGCGCTGCTCGGCGCCCTGGTGCTGCTCGTCGACGGGGCGCTCGAGCGCCGCGGCGCGGCCTTTCGCATGCACCTCATGCCTGTCGCGGTCGGCATGTACCTGCCCTTCGGGCTCAGCATTCCGATCCTGCTCGGCGGCCTGCTCGCGCACCTGCATGCGGGCGGCGAGAAGGACTCCCATGCCCTTGATCGCAAGCTGCACCGCGGCATCTTGTTCTCGTCGGGCATCATCGCCGGCGAGTCGCTCATCGGCGTGGTCATCGCCATCTTGGTGTCGATGAACGTCAGCGGCCCGAAGCTGAGCGTCGCGAACGGCGAGCTCGTCACGTTGGCCTTCGCCGT
>CAYNOM010000603.1:0-3130 GCA_964398415.1 uncultured Polyangiales bacterium
CTTCTCCGATGCGTTTGTCGGCACGACGGGCGAGGCCACGCGTGTGTTTCGGATCGCCGCCAGCGACCCCGACGGCTATTCGTACGAGCTGCGCGGCACGTTCACCTTCAAGCGCGTCGACGACGGCCAGCTTGATTCGACGAACCCGGAGCTCGACGTCGATGCTGTCTTCCTCGACACCGTGTTGGTCAAACAAGACTGAGTGAAACAGGATGCGCTCGGTCGAGGGCACCGAACCTGCTGCTAGGCTTCACAGGTGGCGTCTTCTTGGGGTGAAACGACCTTGACCCGAGAAACCAGGGCCCTAGGGTCGCGCCGTGAAGCACTCGATATTGGTCATGGCCGTGCTCGCTGGGCTCGGCCTCGCTTGCGGCAACGGATCCTCGCCCACCGTCGATTCAGACGCTTCGAGCAGCACCGCTTCCGAGTCGAGCGGACGCTCGGAGTGTGAGCGCTACATTGCCTGCGCCAGGGCGGCGATGCCCACGGGGGTCACACCCATCATCGCCGTCTACGGGAGCGAAGGCAGCTGTTGGGATCTGCCTGGCGTATCCGAGGCCGACTGCGAGGCCGAGTGTCGCGCCAATCGGAGAGCTGCTTTCGATGCGTTTCCAGGTCAGCGAGCCTGCGCAGATTGCAGCCGCGACGCCGACTGCGGCGCGGGGCAGTACTGCAAGGGCAACAGCTGCGCTACCAGCGAGTGCGACGCCGATGCCGACTGCGGTGAGGGCCTATTCTGCCGGACGCACCGGTGTGTCGCGCCTGGCGTGTGTGCACCGCCAGTGTGTTCCATGGATGGCGCAGCGGGCGTCTGCGTGGGCCTCCACGGATCCTGCACCGCGGACACAACGTGCGCACAAGGCATGGTGTGCGGCGCGTACGACGGAACGCAGCGGTGCACGACCGTGTGTCGGCAGAGCTGCCGCGAGGGGTTCTGTTCAGATGCGCGCGACGCCGAAGGGCGTGGCTTGTGCCTCGAATGCAAGACCGACTCGCACTGCAAAACGGGCGGTCCGTGTCGCCCCGACGGCCGCTGCGGCTGCTTTGAGGACGCGGATTGCCCCACGCGCAACTGCCTGCACTGGAAGGGATAGGCACCTCGAGGGGGGCTTCGGTTCCCGGCATCCCGCGGCAGGGAGCTTCAGCGCGCTTTGGTCAGGACCTGATTGATCTTGGCGTCGAGATCCGAGAACTCGAAGGGCTTGTCGACGAAGGCGTCCGCGCCGTAGAGCGGGGATGTCATCTCGTTGAGCTTCTCGCCGATGCCGGTGAGCATGATGACGCGCGTGTTCGCGAGCGCTGCGTCGTCGCGGATCGAGCGGCACACTTCCCAGCCGCTCATGCCTGGCATCATCACGTCGAGCAGCACCAGATCGGGCTTGTGCTGCCGCGCGAGCTTCAGGGCCTCCTCGCCGTCGGCGGCCTGATGGATCACGCTCGCTCGCCCCCTGAGGTGACCGACGACGAGCGCCAGGATGTCGACGTCGTCATCGGCGACCAGAATCGTAATGTTCTCCGGGGCTTTCTTCGCCATCGATCTTTCTCCGCACCTGGGGCACCTCAGCGGGTGCGACGCTCTTTTAGCACAGCCGGGGCCTTCATATCTCTCCCACGTCGCCTGCCTGCACATAGCCGCGCTGCTCGGGGCCGGCCTCGACCTCGACGAACGCCCCCTCCCGGGACAACAGCCGTACCCGCGTGCCCTCGGCGAGATTGAAACGGACGCTGGCCGCCTCGTCGGGGCCGTCGCGGAGCAAGGCTTCGTCAGCGATCACGATCGCGCGCTGCCCGGGGCGACCCCAGTCGGTCTTGACGCCGAGGCCGATGCCCGCGATCACGGCCATGAGACCCGCGAGGCTTCCAGCGATGCCGAGGGCGAGCCGCGTGCTCTCGTCTCGCACGAAGCGTAGCCCGAACAGACAGAGCGAGAGCAGCAGCATGCACGAGAGCAACCCTATCGACAGGCCATCGCAGGTGATGCGAGCAAACACGGCTTGGCTGAGCGGGGCGCGGGTTTGAACGACGGCCTCGCCGCGGTTCTGGGCGAGCTTCTCGCCGAGAGCCTTCTTGGCCTTGTCGAGCGCGCTGAGCGTCACCCTGTCACGTGGCTGAAGGCGCAGGCTCTGCTCGAAAAAGCGCACCGCTTGCCCATAGCGCCCCTGCCGGGCGTGGGCGCTGCCGAGGTTGTAGGCCACGATCGGATCGTCGACGCCTGCCCCGAGCAGCGACTCGTAGCCCGCGATGGCGGCAGCGTCGTCGCCGCGCGCGTAGGCTTGGTTGGCCTTTCGAAAGACGTCGTCTAGCGTCTCGGCGCGCGCGCTCGCGACCACGAGGAGAAGCGCCGCGCCGAGGGCCGCGATGAACCCATGGGCCCTCATGCTGATTGCTCCGGCGTGAAGCGCTCGAGCTCGCGCAGCACCCCACGCGTCTTCTCGATCGCGGTGTCGAGCTCGCTCGTGCCTTGGGCGAGTGGGTTGAAGCGCGCCTGCTCGGAGGCCTCGAGCTGGGCCACGAGGCGTTCGACGAGGGGGCCCGCCATGCCGCGCGCGGTAAGGTGCGCCCTGAGCCCTGCGTAGGTGAGGCCGCCGACGGGCTCCGAAAGCCGCGACTCGAGGCAGGCGCGTAGCGCCACCGCCAGGGCCGCGTGGACCGCACCCGCTTCGCCCTCGCGCGCGGCGGTCTTCGCCTCCTCGAGCTTCGCCAGTGCGCGCTGCGCGGCGCGCTCGGCCCGGCTGCCCTCACCGGCGAGCGCGCGGCGCCGACGAAAGCCGTCGTAGAGCATGCTGAGGCCAAGCAAAGCCGGACCCGCGAGCAGCGCGAAGACGAACCAGGGCGCTTCGTGGAGCGGGCGCGCCTTGCGGAGCAGGGAGCTCGTGGTGCGTACGGGTCCGAAGCGCGGCCGATCTGCAGGGCTCGCGTCCGTCGCGGCCCGAGGTGCTTGCTCCTCGCTGGGCTGTTCTGCACGCCCCGTCACGTCGAGTGCGATCGGGGCGGTGCTGCGCCGCGTGTAGCTGCCCGTCGCAGGGTCGAAGACGTCGACCTCGAAGCTTGGGATTTCAAGTTTTCCCGGCTCGCGCGGGAGCACGAGCCAGCGCATGCGTCGCTTCCCGCCCACGCGATCGCCCGCGGC
>CAYNOM010000603.1:3230-4490 GCA_964398415.1 uncultured Polyangiales bacterium
CGCGCCGGCGTCGATGGGCCTGAAAGAAGATCGAACAGCGAACGACCCGTGCCGAGCTCGACCGCCATCGGCCCCACCTCGAGCTGCCCCGCGCGCAGCGGAAACGCGGCGAAGCGTCGCAGTACGTACACGTTGTAGGTGCGCCCTTGCACCCGCTGTCGCGTGGCGGATAGCGTGCGATTGGGCGGCAAGAGGTCCTGCACCCAGAAGCCATCGGCGGTGGGCTCTTGCGTGATGCTTGGGGCTTCCATCAGGTTGCCGCGCACGTAGAGGTACACCGTGACGGTGACCTGCTCGCCGACGTGGGCCCGCGCCTTGTCGACCACCGTGCGCAGGAAAGCATCGCGGTCGACGCTCGCACCGTCGACGCCCTCGGGCGGGGCCGTGTCATCGGGCGCGGGCTCTCCGCTGGGGTCCATCGAGGGGGGCTGCGGCTGTCCGGGTAGGGCGTCACCGCTGGCGCGAATCGAGAGCGGGCGGCTCTCCACGCGACGCCCGCCGACCACGATGGCGGCGGGGCGGATGACGTACGTGCCCGGCTCGGTGGCGCGAACCGTATAGCTGTGGATGATCTGCGACTGAACGCGGGCGCGGTTGCCGCCCGTGCCGAAGCCCAAGCTGAAGCTGAACGGGCGCGACACGCGGCGGCCGAGGATCTCGAGCGTACCGAAGTCGGGCACCTCGAGCTCGTCCACTTCCTCGCCGGTGATGTCTGCGCGGATCTCGATGGCGAAGGGCTCGCCCACGCGCACGGCACTGGCGCTCGCGCTCATCGTCACCCGCGCGCTCTGCGCCTCTGCGCCCGACACCCAAGCGAGCGCGAGCAGGACAAACAGCGGGCTGCACAGGGCGCGATGCACGCTACCAGTCCTTTTCCACGCGCCGGGGCCGCTGTTTCGCGCGAATCCGCGCGCGGTGCTTCTCGAGATTCTCTTCGCCATCGGACAAGGCATCGAGCGCCTTTCGCATGTGCTCGGGCAGGGGGCGCTCGGGCTGCGCTTCGGTCGGCTGCGGCTCTGCGGATTCGGGCTGGCTCGGCCGCTCGTCATCGGGCTTTGTGTCCTTGGGCTCGTCGGCCTTTTCGCCCTCGGGCTTGTCCGACGCCTGATCCTGCTGCTGCTGATCCTGCTGCTGCTGCTGCTGATCCTGTTTTTGCTGATCTTGCTGCTGCTGGTCCTGCTGCTGCTGATCCTGCTTCTGCTGATCCTGCTGCTCTTCCTTCTTCTCCTGCTCCTCTTTCTCCTCCTTCTCCTTCTTCTC
>CAYNOM010000604.1:0-1398 GCA_964398415.1 uncultured Polyangiales bacterium
CAGCGATCCATCGTGGTCTGACTTCCTGCTTCGTCGTCACGCTCAGCACGTTGCTCGTCGTGCAATCTGTGCCCGCGACACGCGCGCGAGCTCAGGCCTTTGGTGTCGACATCGAGGGGTTCAACTTCTCCGACCACAACGCGAGCATCGCCGAGCAGGGCAGCGTCACGGATGCGGGCCACGCCATTCAGGTTCGCTCGTCGCCCGTCGGGGCATCTGGGACGTTCACGCATTCGATCTCGATCCGAGTTCCGCCGGGGCGCAGCGGCATGACGCCCTCGCTCGCGCTCACCTATGACAGCCAGGCTTCGAACAAGACCTCGCCGGTGGGTGCTGGTTGGTCATTGGGTGTTCCATCGATTTCTCGAAGCACGGAAGAAGGCTTTCCGAAGCTCACGCGGACGACGACCCTCGCGTATGCGAAAGAGGGACCCTTCGCAGGTCCAAGCGGACCCCTGGCGCGGATTGACAACAGCGGGCTCTCGCTCGCGAATCTTCAGTCGCAGCTCTATGCGCCCGTTCGAGAGCACGAGCCGGTGCGCTACGAGTACGTGCCGCTTCAGGACCGCTGGATCGAGCATCTGCCGAGCGGCACGAAGCGCTACTACGGTGCCGTCGACAGTCTCAAGGCGCGCATCGTCAACGAGCTCGGCACGCACACGTGGTTGCTGCTCAAGGAGCGCGATCCCGACGGCAACACCATCGAGTACGGATATCACTACGTCAACGACCCGGCCCATGGCCAGGATCGCGGCATCGGTCGTGACAAGGGCTGGCACAGCGCCCAGTGGGCGCCGATCCTCGCCTCCGTACGCTGGGGAGCCAACGAGGTCGCGCGTAGCGCGCATCTGTTTCGAATCGAGACTCGCGTGTCGAGCTCGCTCGGCGACATCGACATGCTCCATGGCCATGTCGAGCAAGCGGGACAAGTCGACAACATCTCCGTCTTCGGTCCCCGCGTCGCGGGTGGTGCAGGAGAAGAGCTCTACTGGCAGTACGATCTTCAGCACGTGACGAGCGCCGACACTGGACGGCGTCTGTTGTCGCGGATCGTCCATCGCGCGCCTGGGGTTGCCGATCGTGCGACGACGTTCACGTACTCTGGCAACGGTCCTTCCTTTGACGTCGCGCCGACTGCAACGACCTGTCAGGCCACGCGCGATGCTTCGTTTGGGCCGCGCCGCATCCTCTCCACGCGCGTGCCCAGGCTGTACTTGAACGACGGTGCCCTGCCTGGTTGGGGGTCCCAGGTTTACTCTGCGCCAAACACTTACCCGCTCGAGCGCCTTTCGCAGGCTGATTTGGCTCAGGGCTACCAGTTCCGCGACATGGACGCAGACGGGCGCCTCGACGCCATCTACCACCCTACGGGTTGGCGCTCGCCCGTCGCCCAGCTCG
>CAYNOM010000604.1:1498-4459 GCA_964398415.1 uncultured Polyangiales bacterium
TTGCTGCGATCGTCGACTATTGGCCCGACCTCGTGAGCAAGGAGGTCACGCCTTTCTGGCGCGAGGTGATCCCCGGTTCTCGGGAAAACCAACTATTCTTCCGCACGGCCTCTGATTTTCAAGCGCCGCTCGCCGATCTGAACGGTGACGGCAAGTCTGACATCCTGCTGCTGAAGTCGCAGAAGCGAGGGAACTTCGAGGCTCACACGCAAGTGAGCTTCGTGCCGCGCGCGTACTTGTCCGATGGGCGCAACTTCGGTCTCGATTGGCCCGCGGCGGCGAGTGCCGAAGCTGAGATCGACGCGACGGCTCTCGTGCGCACCACGCCCGAGCAGACTGCAGCGATCAATCAATTCATCAGTGGGATCCGGCCGGGATTGCTGGCGGTTCGACCGGGTGTGACGACGCTTCCGCTCGAGTGGATGGCACCGCTGCGTACGAACACGCAAGCAGCGGTACAGACCCTGCTGCTTCAGTCTCAGAACATCGCGCTCGATAACGCTCCGCGCGTCGAGGCCTTTCAGGCGAGCCTGCTCAAGCTGTTCGAGGACGACCTGTGGGCGCGGGTGCCGCGTCCCCTGGTGCGCCTGCGCGGTCTCGCGGATCAATGGAACGCGCGTTTGTATCGCGAAGCGTGGACGAACCCGGCCGTGCTGGCCGCGACGATCCCGACGATGCTCGTGCCGGACGTGCAGGTCGACCTGACGCGCATCCTGGCGAGTCGTGATGGGCGTTTCGTCGTGACCTTGAGCGATGTGATCGATGGGCTCACGCGTCGTGACTTCGTCGTCGGCGCGTTCCGAAGCGACTTCAACCTCGGAGGGTTGATCGACTTCGCACGCGGGCCGCTTCTCAATGGCATCCGTGACGCCATCCGCATCGACTGGACCAAGCTGTTCCCGTCCGAACAGCGCGTGGGTAGCTTTACGTGGTCGGCGCGGGAGATCTTGCAAGACAGCCGCACGAGCACGTGCGAGGGCGCTCTGATCGCTCGTTGCAAGCCCTACTACGTGTATCCGCCGTCGGCGAACATCAATTCCTTCCCGCTCGACTTGAACGCGGATGGCTTGCCCGACCTCGTCGTCGGCTCGCGCCCGATCCGAACGACGGCCATGGGGCTCGTCGATCCGGACACCGGCAAGCCCGTGCAGCGTGTGGGCTGTGTGCGCGGACATCAGGTGCATCTCAACCGCGGCTACCGCTGGGACACGTACGAGGAGTGGGCCTCAGAGACGACGACGTCGGAGACATGGTCTTCGCCATCGCCCTACGCGTACACCACGACCGATCGCTACGACGCCACGGTCAACCCCTTCGAGCTCCTGCAAAATCATGGGGGCACCTGCGCCGGCTCCTTCGGAGATGACGAGCTCGTCGGCGATCTGACACGCTTCGACCTTGCCGGTTTGAACGGCGGTGCACGCTACGGTGCTGGCAGCCTCTACGATGCGATCGCGAGCTATGCGAGCTCGCCGGAAGGCCAGGCGGCGTGGCAGCGCAGCGGCGCCGCAGCGGGGCTGCTCCAAACGGGCACACTGCCCATGTCGGCTGCCCACTTCACCGACTTGAACGCGGACGGTCGCGTTGACCTCGTGTTCGCCGCGCGAGTGCGCAGAGCGAACAAAGACGAAAACCATCAGATCGTCTTCTTGAACACGGGTCGCGGTTTTCGCCTGGCGTCCGGCGCAGAGCCCACCTTGCAGGCCAATCGCTCCTGCGTGCTCCCGGCCGATTTTGCGTCGACTTACTACGATGCCAGTCAGGGACGGGATCTCTTGCCTATTGGCGATCAAGCCCGTCTCGCCGACGTCGACAGCGATGGTCTCGTCGACGTCGTGTACGCGGGCTCGACCTTGAGTGGTCTTCCATGCGGTGAGATTCCTGGTAGCGGCGGCTGCACAGCGGCGAAGTGGCGTCGCAACCTGCGCAAAGTCCCCGATCTGCTGACGAACATCGCAGAGCCGGGAGGCGCGTGGACCGACGTCGGCTACGTGTCGGCGAGCTCCGACGGGGCCCAGGGGACAGTGATCAAGCGCCGTGGCGCGCTGCCGACCGGCATGATGGTCGTCTCGAGGATCGATCGCGGCGCTCAGTCGGGAGCCCACGAAGCTTGGAACGACTACGGCTTCGGTGGCGTCGAGCGCATCGACTTCGTCTACGACAACTACGTGCGCGAAGCCGAGAGCACCCGTGCGTTGGGCTTCGAGCATGTCGAGGCGACGTTTCGTCAGAGCCCGAGCTGCGCCCACCCGACCTATCTCGCGGAGTGTTCGTGGAGCTCGCCCGAGGCACGCACGGAGGCCACCTACAACGTGCAGGAGCGCGTCGGTGATTCAGCCGTTCGCTATCCCTTGCGTGGCACTACCGTGGCGCAGCGCACGACCGACTTGCAGTTTTCAGGCGCGGTGGAAGACAGCGCCCGCTACGTCGTGTCTCGCCTCAACGACCAGGTGGCTCGCATTCGCCTCGAGGCCAGCATTCGCGGCGAGGAGAATGGTGTCTGGTTCTTCCACGGCACTCAGCGCGCCGACTTCGATGCACACGGCTATCCGCAAACCGAGATGGCGGGGCTCGTCGATCTGAAGTCGCGGCAGGTGTTGCTCAACCATCCGGACACGACCACCACGCGTTCCACGTTCTCTCACCGCGTCGGAGAGTGGCGACTCGGCCGGGCCGACACCATCACCACGACGGGCGACGCGGTCGATGTGACGACCGGGCAGCGCAGCCTGCGCACGCTGTCGAAGACGCGTACCACCTACGACAGCCGAGGACGCGTCAGCTCGCACGCGGTGCTTCAGGATGCGGGCAGTGACTGCACTGCGAACCGAGAGCAGTGGAACACGGTCGCGTTTCCCGCCTACGACACCTACGGGATGCCGACGCGCATCGTCGACAACGGGACAGCCATCGAGCAGCGCTACGACACGCGCAATCTCTACGTGGCCCGCCGTTGGGTCG
>CAYNOM010000605.1:0-4452 GCA_964398415.1 uncultured Polyangiales bacterium
CCATCTGGGCTCGGGCGCGGTGGTGGCGCGCGTCGAGGGCTACATCGGCGCGGCCGATGATGCGACGACCACGTCCTACGACAACTACAAGTCGAGCGACGCGCCCACGCGCTCGCAGTGGATTCAGCGAGGCCAAACCCCGCGCTCGAACTTCCCGTCATACCACGACACCCTTCGCGTCTTTAGCTCGCCGCTTGCGCCGGCGAGCCAGTACCTCGCAAGCGAGAAGTTGCCCATCCAAGCGTTGCTCGCTTCGAGCCAGGGCGACCGTCGCGCCGAGGAGCTGATTCGCACGACTCGCGTGAACCCTTGCTTGGCTGACATGCAGGAGCAGAGCTGTCTTCGCGCTCGCGTGGCGAATCGCGACATCCTCGCTATCGCCGGCGATATCCATGAGACGTTCAAGCGTGAGAGTGGCGCCGCGTTCGGGGCAGCCAGCGGTGTGGCGTTTCTGGAGCAGGTCGGTGTTTCGCCCGACGAGCTCGAGCTCGCGGCGCGTCGTATCGTGCAACAAACGGAGGCCCTTGGACGTGCCATCGTGGCCGACCCGCGTTGGCCCGGCGCTACGGACGATCCGACCACCGACGACGACGAGACCACGCGGCCGCGTCGCGTGTTTGGCACGACGTTGTCGCCGCGGTCTGTGCATCCTGCCTACCTCTATGCGCAGACGGCGGGCTACGTCGATTTTCCTCGGCAGTCGCGGATGGGGTGGGTGTCTCTCGGCAGCTTCGACGAGCGCAGCGAGGTCTACGCTTCCCAGTCGGTGATCGCGACCTACGACTACGTCAAGAAGCTGGCAGACACAGTGCTCGCCGGACAGCCGGACAAGAGCGTGAGCTGGGTGCGCAGACTCGCGGAGGCCTCGGCCTATGCCGGGCAGCTCTCCGAGGGCGCAACCCACCTGGGAGTCAGCCTGGAGTCGGGCAATCGCGTGACCGGACTCGTGCTGCGTCGCAAGGATCTGCCATTCAATCACGTCGACCAACTCCGCGCGTCGTGCGACGTGTGGGCAGGCGAAGCCGGACTCGAGTGCGGGCTCTATGGCAGCATCGGAGGCGGTGCTTGCGACCCGGCGCAGTATCGGTTTCGTAAGGACATCGACGCCTCGAGCTCACGCACCTGGGCCGTCGAAACGTCCGGCGTCTTCAGTGGCTGGGCCCGCTTTGGCCTCGACCTGGCTGAGGTGCCAGCTCGCCCCGGCGCGTCCGCCGATTCCTTCGTGAATGGGGAGCGCTTCTACGTCACCTGCAACATGCCCACGGGCGTGGAGGTCGTCGGTGCCTTCTCGGTGACGATGCCTCGCTCCGTGGGCAGCTGGCAAGCTTACCTTCCTCCGTTCAGTAAGGCGATGCTCGAGTCGCTAGCCAACGTGCTCGCGCCCGATCCCATCCATTCAGAGCAAGCTGCCCTGTCGTGCGCGGGCGTCCCCTACGACGTGAAGCTCGCCCTCGAAGACGAGCTCACCGAGGCCGTCACCGGGCAGGACGGCATCGAGTCCAGCTTTGCCTACTACATCGACCTGGCCCGCAAGGCGGCCGATCGCGCCGATGCCATCGGAGAGCAGCTCATCGAGCAAGGTCTGCAGATGGACATGCGCGCCGAGCTCGCGCGCGACGAGCTCGAGAACCTGTGCGGAGGCGTGGTCGACGTCGGCCGGCTTGAGGAGGCCGCTTGCGCGAGCCATGGCTGTGATCTGGTAAAGCTGCTGAGTGACAGCTCTGCCGGTGTGGATGGCTCGCTCAAGGCAGAGCTCGCGGGCGTGAAGGAGTGCTTGGGGATTGGCGACGATGCGCCGGTGCTCGCGACGCTAGGCGACGTGGACCTGTGCGTGTGGCAGTACGTGCCGACATCCCAAGGCACACCTGTTGGCCCGCCCTGCAGTTGTCCGCCGGGGGCTGCCTGTGAGGGCTGGGAGAAGGGTAAGTGCCCCGCCGTACCACGCGCCGGCGGCTCCTGTGCCGACCTCTACAACGTGCCCGAGGTACCCGCGCCGGCTCAGCAGGCTCTCTGGAGCTCCCAAAATGCGGGCAAGGTCGTCACCTGGCGGGTGACGCACAATCTCAACCTCTCCGTCACCGACGCCGACAGCGATGGCGACATCTTTCCGATCGAGGAGCTGGGCTTTGCCTGCCGTGACATCGTCGACCTGCGCGCTGCATTGAAGAATAAGCGGAAGACGACGATCCCAACGTGGGTCAATCAGGCCGAGCTGCTGCGCCTCGCCGAAGGAATCGGCTACGAGGAAGACATCTTCGGGTTCCCAAGCGTGACCATCGGCGGGCGGCCGTGGCTGACGCTGGGAGACAGTCGTGAAGGGCCTGCTGCGGCTGACGCGGGGTGGCCCTGCAGTGTTCATCCTGACGTGGGCAAGTTGCAGGACGCCGACTTCAGCAACTGCAACACCTTTCCTGAGGAGGACCGTTGGGCATGCTACGTGGGCGCTTCGCTCAGCGCAGGGTTCGCCAATGCGTTGAATCCGTGCACCCTCGCGCCCGAGTCGCTGTTCTGTGGTGGCCTCTGTGGCAAGCCGGGGGACTCCGCTACTGAACTGACTCGCGTACAGACCGTGGAAGGGCGCGCGCGCCTCAGGCACGCGGTTCAGGCGCTCAAGGGGTTGACGGGGGCCTCCTGGGAAAACACAAGGCTGCAGCGCCACATCGTCTATCCAGGCACGATGCCGTTCACGCACATGGGCATCCCGCTCCAGGTGTCGGGCTTGGTGCCGTCATGGTCGGGGCTAGGCGGTGGACAGCTATTCAAGAACTCATCCAATACCCACGCGTGTTGGGCGGCGGGCGGGGACGGGCACTGCGTCGATCTGATCGTGCCTGACTGGGAGAGCGATCGCGCCACGGACCGTGCCTACCGGCAGCCGCGCTCGTTCATGGCGAATCCCACCCATCTGTGGCTGACGTCCGGCTCGCCGTGCGCCAAACAAGGCGAAGCGGCTCCACTCGACTGCGGAGGCATTGCAGCCCTGCTAAGTGGCAGCAAGTCCACTCTGGCCGTTGGACTCCAAACGACCGCCTGTCAACCCGCGCCCGAGGATTGGTGCATGGTAGACGGCGATGAGGTCCACTGCGGCGATGCGGCCCTGTCCGGCTTCTACGACGATAGGTCTGGGTCGGTGCCCCAAGGGACAGCTCCCAGCGTGACCGATGACCGGCTGGCAGATCGGTACGAGCCAGCGTTCGTCATCGGCAATCACCTGACCTATGCCAATCAGGTATGGCTGATGCGCCGTGGTGTCCAGCCAGCCATGTCCTGTTACAAAGCGAGCATCAGGAGAGAGCCCGCGCC
This sequence comes from uncultured Polyangiales bacterium, assembly GCA_964398415.1. GTDB lineage: Bacteria > Myxococcota_A > Polyangia > Polyangiales > DASUME01 > DASUME01. The sequence goes on from CAYNOM010000605.1 coordinate 3,304, forward strand.
GGTGCAACAGACCGGGAGCGTGTTCACTGCAGGCGAGGTACTGGATGCTCTCGAGCTCGCGTGCGCTGCAAAGAACGACGATGTCGGAGGCTGCGACACGCTGCTCTCCGAACAGCCTAGGGCGCGCTCTGCCGAGGATTTTCCTAAGCTCGCCCGTAGGATCCAGTGTGCGGCGGACCGCGTGGAGCACACCCTGGAGCGCATGTTCGTAGGCGGAATCCCCGGCTCCCTCGTCGCCGACGTCGCCACCGATTTGGGCGTCCAGACCGGGCAGAAGTTTCGGGGTGCGCAAGGGGAAACCATCGCGGAGCTGGCAGGAGCACTGGCGGCGCAGCGCTACACTGCGTCTGCGATCATCCAGGCGGTACGTGACGTGGGGGCAGAGCTTGAGCAGGCGCAGCTTACGATGCAGAAACTCGGCCTTTCTCGCGAGATTGCGGATGTCGAGAAGTTCGTCGAGGTCACGTTGGAGGGGGATGCCGTCGACGCCCAAGCGGTGATCGATCAGGCGAGGCATCGCCAGGCGATGTCTTCCTACGTGACGAAGTGCGCAAAGGCCATGGTCAGCGCCGCCGGCGGATGGGTCAAGACGGCGACTCTCCAGAGCTTCGGCCAGATGGCTTCGGCCGCGTTGGAGTGTGCCGATAGCGTCGTGCAGATGAACGGCCAGCGGGAGATCAGCGGGGCTCAGGCCGATCTGCGGCAGATTGCCCACCAGAAGCTCGAGGCGGTGAAGCGGATGATCGAGCTGCGCCAGCAGATCACCGAGCAAGACCGTCTGCTGGCGCTCGTTGACCTGCGCCTTCGGATCTCGACGCACGCAGACCGCATTCACGAGGCCCTCGGCCAGCTCGTGACCACCCAGGCCAAGATTCATGGCCTGATGGCGCGCATCGAGACCCAACGCAGCCAGGCCCGACGCGCCGCCGCGAAGGTGCTCATGCTCGACAGCGACGACGTGGGTCGACAGTACGCCGTCAACACGGCCATGCGCGCGCGCATGAACACGCTGCGCGTGCGCTACGAGCAGGCGCGCGACAACGCAATTCGACTAGGCTACCTCGCGCGACGCGCCGTGGAGCAGAAGCTCGGTGTCGACCTGAGCCTCATGAACAAGGATCTGACCTTGGTGCCGGCGCCCAATACTTG
>CAYNOM010000606.1:0-4444 GCA_964398415.1 uncultured Polyangiales bacterium
GCAGGCGCGAACACGCGCTCTCTCAGCACCTCGTGCGCTTTCTTGCCGCTCACTTTCTCCAGCACCTGACCGAGCAAGAGGTAGCCGGTGTTCGAGTAGTGAAAGCCTGCGCCTGGCTCGAACACGGGCCCGTCGTCGATGGCGTACTGGATGATCTCGTCAGGCTCGAAGCGGCGTGTCAGGTTGGCAGAGGCCGCCGCGACGAAGCGCTCGCTCGTCTGATAGTCGAGTATCCCGCTCGAGTGATTGAGCAGCATGCGCAGCGTGATGTTCTCGCCGTTCGGATACTCACGGTAGTCGCTCAGCTTGTCGTCGAGCGAGAGCTCTCCGTCTTCGACCATCGACATGAACGCCGCCGCGACGATGTGCTTGGTGATGCTGGCAATGCGGTAGTGGTAGTCGGGGGCGCTCGGTCGGTTAGTCTTGACGTCGGCGAGGCCCGCGGCACCCTCCCACACCTGTCCGTCCGCGGTCTTGATCACCGCCGACGCGCCGGTCACGTCGAGCTCGTCGCGCCAGGCCTCGAGGGCCGCCTGCAGCGCGTCCGCCTTGGCCGCGAGGTCGAGCCCGCTCTCGGCTCCCGCGTCAGCTTGGCCATCTGTGACGTGGTCCTGGCTCTGCTGGCTGGACGTTGAGTCGTCGGCACAAGCCGCGAGGGACAGCAGGCTGGCGAGGAACAGAAGCCCAAGCATTCTCAGTTTCTTGTCCAACGGCGTACTCCAGGCAGGGGGTCGTCGAGATCAGTTTTCAATGGTTTTCGCCTAGCACGCCGCCGACGCCGCACCAAGGCGGCCGGCTCGTGGCATATTGCGCCCATGGCGAACGCCAGTGCGGCGAGTGCAGTGCAGGTGCGAGAGGCAGAGCCCTCGCGTTCCGATGCGTTGGGCAAGGCCCATGCGGAGACGCCCGAGCAAGCGCTTCAGCGCCTCGAGTCGAGGCCCGAGGGCTTGACCGATGCCGAGGCGCGAGACCGACTCGCGCAGCATGGCCCCAACATCATCGAGCGCGCGGCGCGCGACTCCGTGTGGCGCATCCTGTTTCGGCAGATCGACAACCCGCTGATCTGGGTGCTCGTCGGCGCGGCGGTCGTGGCCATGGCGCTCGGCGAGATCACCGACGGCCTCGTGGTGGTGGCGGTGGTGGTGCTCAACGCGTTGATAGGCTTCGTGCAGGAGTACCGCGCGCGCGACGCCATCGAATCGCTCGCCCACATGGTGCCCGAGTTCGCGAACGTGCTGCGCGAGGGCAGGCTTCAGAGCATCGCCGTGCGCGAGCTCGTGCCGGGTGATGTCGTGCAGGTCGCGTCGGGCGATCGCATCCCCGCCGACATGCGCGTGCTCGCGCTCAAGGGGCTGCGGGTAGACGAGGCCGCGCTGACCGGCGAATCGACCGCGGTGCGCAAGTCGCTCGCGGCCGTGACGACCGATGCGCAACTCGGAGACCAGACCAGCATGCTGTTTGGCGGGACGCTCGTGCGCGCGGGCACGGCCACCGGCGTCGTCGTCAGCACCGGCGCGCGCACCGAGCTCGGGCGCATCTCGCGCCTGATCGAGGAGGCGACGAGTCTCGAGACGCCGCTCACGCGCACGCTCTCCGAGATCGGCAAGCTGATCACGATCGGGATCCTGATCGTGACGGCGGTGATGCTGCTGGTCGGCACCTTGCGCGGCGTGGGCGCGGGCCTTCCGCTGTTCGACGCCATGCGAGACACGCTCGTGTTCGCGATCGCCCTGGCCGTCGGCGCCATCCCTGAGGGCTTGCCGGCGATCGTCACCATCGCGCTCGCGATCGGCGTGCGGCGCATGGCCGCGCGTCACGCCATCATCCGCAAGCTGCCCGCAGTCGAGACCTTGGGCTCGACCACCGTGATCTGCTCGGACAAGACCGGCACCCTGACCCGCAACGAGATGACCGTGCGCGCGCTGTGGAGCGCGGCAACCGCAGACGTGCGCGTCGAGGGCATCGGCTACACGCCCAAGGGCGGCTTTCGCAGGCGCGACGACGAGCAGTACGGCAGTGCGCCCGCTGAGCTCTCACGTCTCATCGAGACGGTCGCGCTGTGCAGCGATGCGAGCCTCGAGGCCGGTGAAGCGGGTCACACGGTGACAGGCGACCCCACGGAGGGGGCGCTGGTGGTGGTGGCCGAAAAGGCAGGGGTGAACGTCGAGGAGCTGCGCAAAGCCCACCCCCGGCGTGACGTGATCCCGTTCGAGTCCGAGCAGCTGTTCATGGCCACGCTCAACAACTTCGACGACGGTCCGCGCATCCTCGTCAAGGGAGCGCTGGAGGCGCTTCTGCCGCGCATCGACAGCGCGCAGGCGGCGGAGGCGGCCGAGGCCCGGACACAGCTCGAGACCCTCGCCTCCGAGGGGATGCGCGTGCTCGCCGTCGCGGAGAAGGCATGGACGGGCGACAAGCGCGAGCTGTCCCTTTCAGATCTCGAGGGCGGCCTGACGCTACTCGGCCTCGTCGCGATGCTCGATCCGCCGCGTGAGGAGGCAGTGCGCGCGATCGCCGCCTGTCACCAGGCCGGGATCGAGGTGAAGATGATCACGGGCGATCACCTCTTCACGGCCCGCGCCATCGGCAAGGAGCTCGGCCTCACCGCGGGCCGCGCTGCGGTGCAAGGCAGCGAGCTCGCTCGCGCCGACGAGCAGGAGCTCGCGAAGTTGGCAAAGGAGGCGGCCGTCTTCGCGCGCGTGTCCCCGGAGCACAAGCTGCGCCTGGTGGAGGCCATGCAGCGCGCGGGTGAGGTGGTGGCCATGACCGGCGACGGCGTGAACGACGCACCGGCGCTCAAGCAAGCGAACATCGGCGTAGCGATGGGCATCACTGGCACCAGTGTCTCGAAGGAAGCGGCGGACATGGTGCTCGTCGACGACAACTTCGCCACCATCGTCGCGGCCGTCGAAGAAGGACGCCGTGTGTACGACAACCTGATCAAGAGCCTCGTGTTCGTGTTGCCCACGAACCTCGCGCTCGCCCTGATCATGATCGTCGCGGTCTTTGCGTTCCCCTTCGATCCCGTGAGCGGCACGCTGCTTCTGCCGATCGCGCCGGCCCAGTTGCTCTGGATCAATCTCGTCGCTGCGGTGTCTCTCGCCCTGCCCCTCGCCTTCGAGGCGAAGGAGCCCGACGTCATGCAGCGCCCACCGCGCGCTCCGGACGCGCCCGTCATGTCGCGCGAGGTCATCGTGCGTACGGTGTTTGCAGCCGTGCTGATGACGGCCTGCGTCGTCGGGTTGTTTCGCTGGGAGGTCCAACGCTACGCCGGCGAGGCCACGGTGCCTGACAATGCGCTCGCGGTGGGCCAGAGCATGGCGGTCACGACCGCGATCGCATTTCAGATCTTCTACCTGTTCCAGTGCCGCTCCCTGCGCGCGCCGATGCTCGAAGTCGGCTTCTTGACGAACCGCTGGGTGTTCGTAGGCGTGTTGACGGTCATCGTGCTGCAGGCGGCCTTCCTCTTCTTGCCGCCTCTACAGAGCGTGTTCCGCAGCGCTCCCTTGAGCGTAGAGGAGCTGCTTTGGTCGGTGGCCGCAGGAGCCGCGCCGCTGCCCCTGATCGGCCTCGAGAAGCGCCTGTGGCGGGCTCTACGTAAGCCCTGACGGGCTTCGCGTATACTGCGCCGATGCGAGCCCTATGCGCGTCGGCGTTCATGTGCGTTCTCTGGCTGTGTGCCTGTGGCAGCGCACCGCGCGGCGCCCTCGCCAACGTCGCCCACACAGCTCCCACTGCGCGAGCCACGGCGCCAAGCGCGAAAGCCGCGACGGCCGCTTCCGCGCGCGTCGTGGTCGTGAGCATCGATGGTCTGCGCCCCGAAGACTGTCTGCGCGCACAAACCCTGCGCACGCTCGCCGAGCAGGGGGCGTTCGCGGCGCCCCCCGAAGGGGCGCTCGGCGTGACGCCGACGGTGACCTATCCCTCGCACACCAGCATGCTGACGGGCGTTCATCCCGACCGGCACGGCATCACGACCAACCACGCGCCCGATCCAACCTTCGAGGGGAAAAACGACGGGGGATGGCGCTGGTACGCCGAGGATGTGCGGGTGGATAGCGTGGCCGGGCTCGCCTTCGACGCTGGCCTGCGCACGGCCGCGATAGGCTGGCCCGTGAGCGTCGGCATGCGGGCGACGCTGCTCTTACCGGAGGTGTGGCGCGCCGGCACGCCGGACGACGTGAAGCTCGTGCGCGCGCTGTCGAGCCCTGGCTTTGTCGACGAGATCGCGCGCCGGCATCCGACCTTCTACACCGGCTACACGCCGCCGGCCGTGAAGGACGACGCCCTGATCAGCGCCGCGCTCACGGCCCTAGAGCTCGCCTCGCCGGATCTCTTGCTCGTGCACCTGATCGCGCTCGACAAGGCACAGCACGACCACGGCCCGGCCGCGCCCGAGGCCATGGCCGCGCTCGAGGAGAGTGACCGGCAGCTCGCACGGCTC
>CAYNOM010000607.1:0-4441 GCA_964398415.1 uncultured Polyangiales bacterium
CGCGCTCGTCGAAGCCCCCGGACGGAACACGAGCGCCGCGCTGACCGGTGAGGTCGGCGCGGCGCACAGGGACGTGGCGTGTTGAGGTGTCAGTTCTCGGGGGACCTGAGCGAGCTGCCCTCGATGCGGATCGTGTGGCAGCGGTGGCGGAGGCGATCGAGGAGCGCGCCGACCATCTCTTTCTGGCCGAGGAATCCGTACCAGTCGTCGTAGTTGAGGTTGGTGGTGATGATGGTGGCCTTCTTGCCGTAGCGCTCCTCCATGAGCTTGAAGAAGATGTTGGATTGCTCAGGTCGGAGGTTCAGGTATCCCATCTCGTCGATCAGCAGCAGGTCGACGCGCATCAAGCGATCAATGAGCGCGCGCGATGAGTGATCGGCGAGGCTGCGGTACATGTCGTCGAAGAGGTCCTGCGCCTTGATGAAGAGACCGCGATACCCCTGCTGCAGTGCTCGAAGCAGGATGGCGCTCGCGAGCCCGGTCTTACCGACGCCGGTGTCGCCGATGAAGACGAGGTTTGCTGCGCGTGGGATGAATCCGAGCTCGGCGAGCTGCTCGATCTGCGCCTTGCTCACGCCGGGCTGTTCCTTCCACGGAAACGTCTCGAGCGTCCAGCGCTCGGGGATGTTCGCGCGGTCGATGCGATACTCGAGGAAGCGCTGTTGTTGGTGCTGGTACTCCTCGCGCAGCACGCGTGCGAGAAACTCGGTGTAGCTCGGCTTCCTCTTCTCGGCGCGCGCAAGCTCCTCGGGGATGATCTCGCGTAGACGCTTGAGCTTGAGGTTCTTGAGCAACTGGTCGATATCGTCGTTCACGATGGCGTCTCCTTGTCGTCGTCGTCCGTGGGCAGGCGAAAGAACTCACCGGCGATGCGGGTGAGCACGAGCTTCTCGATGCGGGCGAGGTCGACGAGACCGAAACGCTCGACGTCGCGCACGATGTGCACGAGGTCATTGGTCGGGTAGTCGATGTACATGCGGTACAGCCGCTTCACAGATTTCAGTGCTTGTCCGCCGTCGCGTTTCTTGAACGCGTCGACGAGACGAGCGACTGCGGGGTCCACGCCGCGCAGCACCTGCTCTTCGTGCGAGGGCGGCGGAGTCTTCGTGCGCAGGCCGCGTCGGTGTTGTCCTGGAAGCGGTCGCACTCGCTTGTTCGCGCCGTAGGGAAGCTTGTCGTACTCGGCGACGAGCTTGTGGCCGTCGAAGATGCGCACTTTCACGGCTGTTTCGTGGACCTGGACGAGGCGGTTGAGCAGGATGTCTGGCGCCGGATAGCGGTTCGTGTGGAGCTGCACGTAGCCTTCAACGCCGACCCGTCGCTGATGCACCTCGTAAACCTCGGGCACGTGCAGCGGCAGAGGAACGAGCGCAGGCTTCTCTGCGGCGAACAGCTCGGCTGGGGTGCGAGGCAGGGTTCGTTTTGGACGGTTGCGGACCTTCTCGCACCAGGCGCGCAGCTGCGTGTTGAGGTCATCGAGGCTGTCGAACGTGCGACCCGCGTAGAAGTTGCGCTCGATGTAGTCGAACGGTCGCTCGACACGCGCGGAGCGGTTCGCGTCCCCTGGCGCGTGTGCCACGAACCTGAAGCCGAAGCGCTTCTCCAGGGCCTGCATCTCGGGCGCTGGCACCGCGTCTGCACCGCTACCGTGCGCGATAATCACGGAGGAGTTGTCGATCATGCAGCGACGGGCAGAACCGCCGAAATGACAGAGCGCCTCGCTCATGAAGAGCCGGCACTCGAAGCGAGACCAGCGCACGAAGGCCTGCGCGTAGAGATCGCGCGAGTAACACATCACGAGCGATGCGCACTGCACGGTCACGCGGCTGTTGTCGATCACGACGACATGCGGGGATGTGTCGTGCTGCATCTCTTCACCCGGGTCGAAGTGATACGCGCCTGCCACCTGCTTCGGTGCCGTGCCGATCTCGTGCCGACGGCAGAACGCGGTCAGCGTCGAGTAGCCGACGTCGATGCCCACGTCCGCGAGCTTCTCGCCGACGCGTACGAGGTTTCCGCGGCACTCGTCGTACAGCGCGCGTACGAGCTCGAGCGAGCTGGAGAGCAGCTCGGGCCGCTCCACCGGCGGGACTTCGATCAAACCGCTTCGCAGCACGTCTCGCACGGCATTACGCGACAAGCCCAGCGCTCGTGCGATGGTCCGCGCACCGTGGCCCTGCTTCGACAGCTCCAAGACCGCTGTCCGTTGGTACTGGTTGAGCATCGTTCTCCTCGTCAGACATCAGCTCGTCGAGCGTCGCGAATGCGCGCTTGGCTTCGCGGTACGCCACCCGAAGCCGTCGTCGCTTTCGCTCGACCACGCCATCCGTGAGCCGGCGGCGCGCGCGAAAGCACAGTCCGCTGATCGCGTTCAGATCCGAGATGAGCAGCTCCGTGTCGCTCTTCTCGTCGGGTCGCGTGTTCTCGTCGGCGCGCAAAAACAGCCGTGGATGGAGCTCGATGCGCTCGCGCTGCGCATCGTTGCCGGCGCGCCAACCCGTGTAGAGGCGATGCACCTCTCGTACGGTCACCGGTTCGCGCCCGAGGTTCGTCACGATGCGCTCACACGCGGTGCGTTTGTCCCGGGACAACGGCACCAGGTACTTCATCGCCGCCTGCGCCGGCAGATGCCCGTCACGCACCGCGCGCTGCGCGACCTCGGGAAGCACGAGCACCAGCGAGAGCCGGCGACTCACCCAGCTTCGTGAGCGACTCAGACGCGTGCCGAGCTCGTCCTGCTTCAGAGCGTGGCGCGAGACGAGCTCTTCGAGCAGCCAGCCCTCTTCGAGCGCGCTGCGCCGACCCACCTCGTCGAGGCGATGCGTCATGATCAGCGCATCCGCCTCGCTGAGCTCGAGGCACACCGCGTCGACCACGTCACGGCCGAGCGCGCGCAACGCCGTGACGCGCAGATACCCATCGACGAGCAAGAAGCGACGAGCCTCGTCGCCCGGCATCGCGATCACGGTCACCGCGCTCTGCTGCCCGTCGGCCGCGAGGCTCGCACGCATGCGCGCTTCGCGATTCGCGTCACGCACGCGCAGCGCGGCGTACCTCAAGACCAGCTCGTTGAGCTCCACGTGCATTCCGCGCGCGAAGCTACGAAGGACCGGCTCTGGTCGCGATGGCGTCTCGCGCAGACGAGGGGAGGACTTTGGCGAGTTTGCGCGTGATTTCAGTGGCTTGTGCGCGCACTGCGTCTCGCGCCCAGAGCGTGAGAACTTTCCCGGTTTCCTCCACGATTACCGCAGCTTCCAGACCCACTGCGTCTCGCGCGGCGTCCCAGGCAATTTCGGCCAGCGGGTCGCGCGCGAGCGGCTCGCCGGGCACCGCGTCGGCACGGACGCGCTCGCGCAGCCGACGCTCGCGGTCGTAGTCGCGGTGGCGCTCGTGCCACGCCTCGCACGCGCGCCGATGACGCTCTCGCTGGCACTCGTCGCGGCTGCAAGCGCGCTGCCGAGCGCCCGCCCGTGGGTGCGGTGTGAACCACTTGCCGCAAACCCGGCACGGCCGACTGCGAGCCATCACTGCCTCCTGAAGCGGCGGCAGCGTGGATCACCGCGCTCAGGCGGCCATCACGCGCAGAGAACGGCGGGGTGGGTCATTTCTCGCGAGCAAACCCGGGTCACTTCTCGCGAGCGGTGAAGCCCACCGCATCCGGCGAAGTCCTCGATAGCTGGGTAGTGCATGACAGATAGTCGGTCGAATGCCGTTACGTATCTCATGCCCAAGCTGGAATCGTTTGGGAGAGGACGAGCAGGGCATACCGCTTGGCGGATGTTGCTCGGAGCATCAGCGCGCTGATGTTCATGAAGAAACCCGAGCGTGTGGCCCAGCTCGTGAGTGAGTGTTTGCGCCAATCGCGCGTATGAAGCTGAGGAATAGATTCCCTCGCCAAGCTGAACTAAGCGATAGGAGCCATCTACATACCCAGGAACGAACGTTGCGCGTGAATCTTCGTACGCGTCAGCGACGGGTATCCATTCCTTGCATGAATGTCGCTGCCCATCACTGTCAGTCCAACGCGTCGTCTTCACGTCACTCCATGGGACAATCGCAAAGACGACGTCGGCCGCCTTGCACGTGGGACATGCAGCCTGTCCCGTGACGCGTGGGTCGCAAAAATCAGCTCCAGGCGGGTCAACGAACACAAACTCAACGTCTGCAGCGTCGGCCCAGGCTCTAGCGGCGTCCTTTGCAGCTTGTTCTACGCGAGCGGTGTCGGGTCCAAAGCCGGCCCAGCCTCCATCGCGGCACGGGTTGGCCTTGGCGAAGCCTCCCTCCACGCAATATGTGATCCGTTTCCGCTCCGATTTGCTCCAAACGAGGTCCGTTTTCCCGTCCTTCGTTGTTGCGACCGCCAACGGTACGGTGTGCCGAGAAACAGTATGTCCTCGGCCGATCTTGCCGCCGCTGCCGGCCCGCCGCTTGACCGCCTCAG
>CAYNOM010000608.1:0-4439 GCA_964398415.1 uncultured Polyangiales bacterium
GGCTCTCCAGCGTCCGACTCCAGTAGACCCTTCCGGGCGTGTAGGCGCCCATGAGCGCCGTCGGTAGGGCCGTGGCCCTGTCGTAGACCCGGTGGCCATTCACATAGGCACCCGACGTCGCCGCGTCAAAGAGCTCGACTGTCGGGAGCCAGCTGAAGTCGTTGCGCTCGATCTTCCTGGCGAGGCTCGAGGCTGCGCTCGTGCTGTAGCCGCTGCGAAACACTTTCGTCATCCACGTCGAGTTGCGGAGGTGGGGAAGCATCTTGCGCGCCGCAGCTCTCAGCGCGGTGCCGGCCGTGACCGCCGGAAAGCCATTGGCACGAACTGCGTAATAGGTGACCTCGCCGGTGTTGACTGACTCGGCTTGAATCACGACCTGCCCGAGAGGAACCTGTGGCCTTTGAGAGGTCCATCTCAGCGCCGTTGCGTACCGATGCAGCAGGTTCGGCAGCGCCCTCCACCCCACGAGACGACGGTCTTGATCGTACGCAGCGATCGCCATCCCCAGGTTTTGCGTGTGCGTAAAGACCCAATGGAAGCGACCGCGGTAGCGCAACACGTCGCACGTGTCCTTCGTATACTGCCCGTTCGAACCCTGCGGGTAGCACCCAGGCCCCTTATAACCAGGTGGTGGAGTGGGCGTGTCGGCGCGCCTTACCTGGATGATACCGTCCGGACCGTCTGGGTATCGGCTCGTGCTCGCTTTGTCCGCCAGAGCGCTGTCCGGCAGGGACGCGTCAGCTGTGTCAAAGGCACCTTCGGCGAGCTCACCCTGCTGGTCGAGCGGTTGGTCGCCTTCGTCGAGGGCGACGCACCCGGCGCTCGGGAGAGCGAGCATGCCAGTAACCAGCACGATCAAGGCGCACGGTGCGGCCTTCGCGGAGCGCAGCAGTGTGGGCTCGCGACGTCTCATGTGTGGATGTGAGCCAACATGCATTCAACGTACCTCCATCGCTTTATATGGCGTTGGGTGACGCAGACCTTCGGCCCCAGGGCTCAATTGGGTCAGGAGATTCTCGGCGGAATCTTCTGCATCTGCGGACGAGCCCGCGGCGAAGACTGCGATCTGGGAGATCCAACCGCCCACAACGCACGATGGCTAGACCACGTGCGTCGCCCTTCGAACGAGCCCTGCGCGCACGGGGTTGTTGTGCACGTAGCGCACGAGCTCGAGCAGCTACGCGTCCTCGTCCACCAGTACCGAGCGCGGACACGGGCCCCTTCGCCCCATGACCCCCTCGATGGCGGTTCGCGTATTGGACATCACGCAGTACGCGACAATCTTCGCGGTGCGCTCGGCCGCGCGCCCAGCAGGCCCACGTGGGCCCGCAAATCGCCTCGCGGTCGAGCAAGAAGGCGCCGCCAACGCAGCGGGACACCACGTGAACAACCCGCCGGGGTAGTGGAGTCGTGCCGTACGTGCCATCGGAGCGGGGAGGCTATCGCGTGCGGATGCCGAGTATCAACCCGGAAGGACCGTCCCCGCGTCGCACCGATCCCCGTGACCCAACCAACGGATTCGTATTCACCGATCCCCGTGACCAGAATCAAGATCAGGAGGCCTACAAGATCATTCTCACCTCGGAGCCTTCGGTCGGTTGCAACATCAAGGAGCTCGACACAAGGCTGGGCATGATCGATCCATTCGACGAGGAGGTAGACGAGATTCGCTACCTATCCTGCCGCCTGCGCGCAACGGACATGAACGGACGTCATCGAGCCACGATGCTGGGAGTCGCAATCGGTGGCTTCAGAGCCATTCCGCCGTCCCAGCTCGAGTGCGTCACCATGTTCTCCGCGATGGGCAAGGCCGTCGGCGATCGTGTGGTGGGCAGCATGAAGTGGTTCGACGCGGAGCAAGATGGCGCAGAGGTCGCAGCCTTCGAGTTCGACCTCACGTACTGCGGTGAAGTGGACACGCTTGCGATGTAGACCAGGTGTCCCGGAAACCCGACGGTTCAGTCCCCCCGTTCCTAGAGTGCCTCAGCCTGGATGCGCCGTCAGCGCGGGCCACGGCGGCGCTTCGGGCACCTCGGCAGGCTCTCCGTCCACTTCGATCTCGTCGTCTTCGATGAACGGCGGCGCATCGACGCACAGGATCGTCTGGTGCCGATCGGTGGGGTTGTCGTAGCGATGGGCGGCACCGAGCGGCCAGTGATGCACCGTGCCCGGTCGAACGGGGCGTCCCTGACACAAGAGGCCCTCGCTGAGCACCATCTCCGACTCGCGCATGCGCCGATGAACATGCAGCGGGATGCTCTGCCCGGGCGCCACGTTGAGCCGATAGATACCGGCCTCGCTCGTCTCGAATACGATGTCGACGCGTCCGAAGCGCGAGTCTTCGGTCTCGAGCGTGACATCTGAGGCATCTCGTTGGATCTCCAGATAGGGCACGGCGTGGCCGGATAATGCGTAGGGCTTGGTCAGCCGCAGTCTCAGGCCCTCCACCTGGGCCCTGCGCTCGCCGAGGGCGGGCGGCGCGAGGAGCATGCGCGACAGCGCGTGGGCAGCCGTCTCCAGCATCTGGAAGCGGCAGGTGGTCAGCACGAACGCGAGCTGCGCCGCCACGAACGCGTAGTCGACCGTGTCCCTGAGCCGCTCATGCTCGGCGGCCACCCGCGTGCCCACCTCGAGGTAGAGGTCCACGCGCAGGGGTTGGGGGGTGTCGCGCTCGTGGGGATAGACGCCCACGACGCAGTCCACGACGAGCCCCTCGAGGGCGATGATGTCGGCTCGGGCCATGCCCCTTGTGTACCCCCGCCTCGCCGCGAGCGCCGGCTCGGATCGGGCGATCTGCCCGTTTTTTGGCGCGATCTCTCATGTGGGATAGCGTCGCACCAATGCCCACACGTGCCCTCGCGACGGTCCCGTCGCCCTCTCGCAGCCCCGCCCGCTCCGACGCCGCCCCGTTCATCAAGTGGGTCGGCGGCAAGGGCAAGCTCCGACACGCGCTCGCGGCCTTGATGCCGCCGGGCGTCGAGCTGATGCGTCACGTCGAGCCCTTTGTGGGCGGTGGGGCGCTGTTCTTCGCGCAGAACCCGGGCCGCGCCCTGATGTGCGACGTGAACCCCGATCTCGAGAACACCTACGTCGCCGTGCGTGCCGAGGTCTCGTCGGTGATCCAGGCCCTGTCGCGACTCGCCCACGGGCACGGCAAGGAGCGCTACTACGAGGTGCGCGAGCGCTACAACGAGCGTCGTCGCGCCCAGGCCGCCGAGCGCGCGGCCATGTTCATCTACTTGAACAAGACCTGCTTCAACGGGCTGTATCGGGTCAATCGCAGCGGCGCGTTCAACGTGCCCATGGGCAGCTACGTCAAGCCCACGATCCTCGATGCGGAGGCCTTGTACGCCGCGAGTGCGAGGCTCAAGTCCGCCGACATCCGCTGCGCGTCGTTCGAGACGCTGTTGTCAGAAGCCCGGCCCGGCGACTTCGTGTACATGGACCCGCCCTACGAGCCCGTGTCGCGTACGGCCAACTTCACGAGCTACGCCCAAGAGGGTTTCTCGCAGGCCGATCAGACGCGTCTGCGCGACGTCTACCGCGAGCTCGATCGACGCGGCTGCCGTCTCATGCTCTCGAACAGCGACGTGCCCTTCATCCGCGATCTGTACCGCGGTTTTCAGATCGACACGGTGATGGCGCCACGCGCGGTGAGCTGCGACGGCAAGGGCAGAAGCCCGGTCAGCGAGGTCGTCGTTCGAAACTACGCCTGAACGCGCGCCGCACGGGCTCACGGTAGGGTCGAGATGCGTTCGATCGAGGCCGCGAGCAGGGGCTCGAGCGACTCGTCGGGCGTCTCGAACGCGAGCGCGATGACATGGGGCCAGGTGCCCTCGGGGTCTGCATCGTTGGGCTCGACCCGCAGCACCGTCGCCTCGAAAGTGTGCTGGCCCTCGGACGGCGGAATCACGAACGTCACCTGCACGCGCTCTCCCACCGCGAAGCCGGCTGGCGACGCTAGCAGCATGCCGCCCGAGCCCACGTTGTGGGTCATGGCGACAGCCCCGACCTCGCCTGCGGCCACCTGAACTGGAAACCACACTTCGTAGCGCTTGCGTTGCCTGCGTTCCACGGGCCGAGCGTACCACGATCCGCATCGCGTCCGAACGCTTGAGCGGCCCAGCGCTGCTCAGCCGCCATGCTGGCCGGCGATGTTGACGCCGCTCGCGGTGAGAAACTCGCGCACTCGCTCGTTGTCGCTCTTGACGAACTCGTCGCGCGTGGCGCTCACCGCGATCTGTCCCTTGTAGAGCAGGTTGACGTAGTGCCCGATCTTGAACACCGACTCCATGTCGTGGCTGATCACGATCGACGTCACGCCGAAGCGCGTGCGGGTGCTATCGATGAGCTCGTCGACAGTGCGCGAGGTGATCGGATCGAGCCCCGTCGTCGGCTCGTCGTAGATCAGGATCTCCGGCTCCATCACGAGGGCCCGC
>CAYNOM010000609.1:0-4437 GCA_964398415.1 uncultured Polyangiales bacterium
GAGGCACAGCTCAAGATTTCGGGTCGACCACATCCCGCAGCCCTTCGCCGAGCAGGTTGAAACCGAACACGGTCATCGCGATCACGAGCCCCGGTGCAGCGAGCAAGTGGGGCGCGTAGGCCATGAGCATGCGCCCCTCATAGAGCATCGAACCCCAGCTCGCGGTGGGGGGCTGCACCCCGAGCCCCAGAAAGCTCATGGCCGACTCGGCGATGATCATGTCGGCGACCATGGTCGTGGCGATCACCACGGCGGGCCCGATGACGTTGGGGAGCACGTGGCGCAGCACGATGCGCGGGGTGGAGAGACCGAGCGCGCGCGCCGCCTGCACGTATTCGAGCGCGCGTACTTGCATCACCTTCGAGCGCGTGACGCGGGCCAGCGCAGGCCACGACAGACAGCCGAGCAAGAGGTTCAAGCTCCATAGGCTCGGGTTGTCGATGGCGCGATTGATGGCGATGGCGATCAGCAGAAACGGCAGTGACAAAAGGACGTCCACCGCGCGCATGAGCAGCGCATCCAGGCGTCCGCCGAAGTAGCCCGCAAGCAGCCCCACGCTCAGCCCGAGCGCCACTGCCAACAGCGTCGCGAAGAGGGCCACCTGCATCGACACCTGGCCGCCGTAGAGGAGGCGCGACAGCTCGTCGCGTCCGAGGGAGTCGGCCCCGAGCCAGAACTCGGCGCTCGGCCCTACGGGAATGCCCGCCTCACCCAGGGCGCGGCTGAACTGCTCGTCCGGGGCGTGCGGGGCAAACAGGGGCCCGAGCAGGGCCAGCAGGCTGACGAAGACGACGAGGCCGGCGCCAGCGATGGCCCCCCGATTCCTTCTGAAGCGTTGCAGCGCGCGCGGGTCGAGCATGGGTCACGAACGGGCTCCCGGACTCGGGAGCGCTGCCGAATATGCCGAATTTCGTCGGTGCCGTCTGCACTTGCTGTGCGTGCGAGCACGGGCGGAACAGGTCCGGGGTGGGTGCCACGCGCGATCGTTTCGGGGTTGACACGATCGTGCTCAAAGTACACTTTATCCTACATGTAGACTTGCCAAGATCGACGAGATAGTCGAACTTAGGCGTGTCTCCATGATCGATCGTTCATGACAACGATGATTCTCAGCAGAGCACCAGTGAGAAAAAGTCGTTGACTAGAATCTATTCAGTGGAATAACGTCGGCCTCATTCAATCGTGTGTTGTCGACTCGCGATTCTTTTCACACGATTCCACTGAAAAGATTCACGGATAGGGGACCCCGTGAGCCAGCTCGTAGACGAAGGCCAGTTCGAAGAGGTCGAGCGCCGCCATCCGCAAGGGATGAGCGTCCAGCAGATCGTCGAAGAGCTTTCGGCCCAGGGCGAGAAGCTCACGGAGGCCACGTTCCGCAAGTACGTGCAGCTCGGCCTCCTGCCGCGCAGTGTGCGCGTCGGCAAGAAGGGCAAGCACCGCGGCTCGCAGGGGCTGTACCCGGCCACGGCCGTGCGTCAGGTGCTCTTGATTCGCAAGCTGATGCAGCAGGGCTTCACGATCGACGAGATCCAAAGCCGCTTTCTGTTCGTGCGCGGCGAGATCGACGCGCTCGCAAGCCAGCTCGAGCGCGTGCTGACGCAGCTCGCGGGTGCCCACGGTGCGGACGACCTCTCACGCAGGGAGGTCGAAGAGGCGCGCAAGTTGGGCGCGTCGCTGCTCGACAAGGTGCGCGACGTCGAACGTCGCATGGCGGTGCGCGCGCGCATGGAGCGCGCTGCGGTTTAGGACGCGCGTTTGCGCGGGGTTTTCCGTTCTTCGGGGCATCGAAGAGGCGAAGTGGAGGAACAGATGATGGAGCAGGGGGCAATCGGCGAGGGTTCTTGGGGGGAGGACATCGCGGACGACACGACCCAGCTTGTGGGGTCGCTCGCCGTGGCGCTCGTACCGCACCCGGAGGAGGAGGACGACGACGAGCAGGGGCGTCGCCGAAGGCGCTCTCGGGCGCGCGCGCGCACCATCTCGATCCGTAGGCTCAGCAAGACGGAGCTCAACCTCGGACGCATGATGTATCCCGACGAGGAGCACTGGCGTCCGCGCTCGCGCGGCGAGTGCGTCGACATGGAGCGTCCGTGCCCGTTCGTCTCCTGCAAGTACCACCTGTACATCGACGTCCACCCGGTGAGGGGCTCGATCAAGGTCAACTTCCCCGATCTCGAGGTCTGGGAGATGACCGATACCTGCGCCCTCGACATCGCCGACCGGGGGGGCATCACCCTCGAGGAAGTGGGCGAGATCATGAACCTCACCCGTGAGCGCGTGCGCCAGGTCGAGACGCAGGGGCTGTCCAAGCTGCAGGGGCGCGAGGACATCACCACGCTTCGCGACTACGTCGACGAATAGGCGAACGGGCCTCGCGAGGCCGCGACTCCCTTGCTACTTTGACGGGTCTGCGGGCGTTGTCGCGGCGGAGAAGGAGCACTCATGGGTTGGTTGAGCGGCGTCGAGACGATGGTGAATGGCGGAGGCTCGCGGCGTATCGTGAGCTACGCGCCTGCCACCGGCGAGGTGTTGGGTGAGGCGCCGATCCGCAGCGCGGACGAGGTGAAGAGCGCCATGCAGCGCGCTCGCGCCGCCCAGGCCGTGTGGGCCGAGCTGCCGCTCGAGGCCCGCTGCGAGCGACTGCTCGATCTGCGCGATGCGATCGTCGATCGGGCTTCCGAGCTCGTCGACACCCTCAGTCGCGAGTGCGGCAAGCCCAAGAACGAAGCGCTCGTGCACGAAGTGCTGGTCGTGGCCGACCTCACCACTTACCTCGCGAAGCGTGCGCCGAAGATCCTGGCTCCGCGCGAGATCGATCTGCACCTCTTCCGCCATCGCAAGAGCTACGTGCACTACGCCCCGCGCGGCGTCGTGGGCATCATCTCGCCTTGGAACTTCCCCTTCGTGATCCCGGTGGGCGACACGATCACAGCGCTGGTCGCCGGCAATGGCGTGGTGCTCAAGCCGAGCGAGGTCACGCCGCTCATCGCGCTCAAGTTCAAGGAGATCTACGACGCCTCGGGCATGCCTCGCGACCTGTTTCAGGTGGTCACGGGCGACGGCGCGACGGGCGCCGCGCTGATCGAGGCGGAGCCCGACAAGCTGGTGTTCACGGGCGCGGTGTCCACGGGCAAGCGTGTGGCTGCGGCCTGCGGCGAGCGGCTCATCCCCTGCACCATGGAGCTCGGCGGCAAGGCAGCTGCCATCGTGTGCGAGGACGCCGATCTCGAGCGCGCGGCCCAGGCCATCGTGTTCGGCGGCTTCACGAACAGCGGCCAGGTCTGCATCTCGGTCGAGCGCGTGTACGCCCATCGCGCGCTCTACGGGCAGCTCGTCGATCGCGTCACCGAGCTCACGCTGGCCCTACGCCAGGGAGATCCGGGGAGCGCCGAGGTCGACGTGGGCGCGATGATCTTTCCGCGTCAGATCGAGATCGTCGAGTCTTTGCTCGCCGATGCGCTCGAGAAGGGCGCCACGCTGAAGACGGGCGGCAAGCGCAAGACGGGCAAGGGGCAGTTCTTCGAGCCCACCGTGCTCGCAGGCTGCACCCAGGACATGAAGGTCATGCGCGAGGAGATCTTCGGACCCATCGTGCCGATCATGGCCGTCGACAGTGAGGAGGGCGCCATCGCCCTCGCGAACGACTCGCACCTCGGGCTGATGGGCTACGTGTTCACGCGCGATCGCGCTCGCGGACGTCGCATCGCCGAGCAAGTGCGCGCGGGCACCGTGATGGTCAACGACGTGCTCAGCGGCTACGCGTGTCCCGAGGCGCCCTTCGGTGGCGTCAAGCAGAGTGGCTTCGGTCGCGTGCATGGCGACGAGGGCCTGCGCGAGATGTGCGAGGTGCGGCACGTGAACTACAACCGCATTCCGACCACCAAGCGCGAGCCCGTGTGGTTTCCCTACCGCGACTCGCTGTACGGCACCCTGGAGCGCGTGATGCGCCTCCTCTGGCGGCGTGGCTCGACGGTGAAGAAGGTGATCGACCTGCTCTGACGAGCTGACGCCTTGCGTCAGACGACCGTGTTGCGGAGCACTCCGACGCTCTGCACTTCGATCTCGACACGATCGCCGGCCACGAGTGGTCCCACCCCCTCGGGGGTGCCGGTGGAGATCAGGTCGCCTGGCTCGAGCGTCATTACGCGTGACATGAAGGCGATCAAGTCGGCCACGGCAAACACCATGTCGCGAGTGTTCCCGTGCTGGCGCATCTGACCATTCACGCGACAGCTCACGTCGAGCGCCGAGTCGTCGAGGTCGGTGACGATGCACGGACCCACCGGGCAGAAGCCGTCGAAGCCCTTGGCGCGCGTGAACTGCCCGTCTTTCTTTTGCAGGTCGCGGGCGGTGATGTCGTTGACGCAGGTGAAGCCGAAGATCGCCTGCCTCACCTCGGTCGGTGAGGCGTCCTTGAGGCGCGTGCCGATCACCACC
>CAYNOM010000610.1:0-4430 GCA_964398415.1 uncultured Polyangiales bacterium
CTGCCTGGACCTTTTCCAGCGAGATCAAGGACGCGCTCATCCGGGAGATCGAAGCGATCAAGACGGCAGAGACACCCGCCTTTCTCTACGCACACTTCCTGGATGCCCACGATCCCTACGTCCTCGGCGGCGCCGGTGGCGATGACTTCGCTCGCTATCTGGCGGAGCTAGGCGTCGTGGACCGGGCGCTAGGTACGATACTCGCGACCCTGGACCAGGCCACGCTTCGCGAGCGGGCGTACCTGTTCGTCACGTCAGACCACGGTGAGACGTTTGGGGAGCGCGGTCGGAGGTACCACGGCTGGGGCTTGAACGACCTTCTCATCCGCGTGCCCTTGCTCGTGCGCGGGCCCGCCATCACTGCTGCTCCCAAAGAAGTCCTCGTGTCCCTCAACGACATCGGCCCGACGATCCTGGACATCTTCGGCCTACCGACGCCGGGCCACGTCATCGGTCAGTCCCTGCTGCCATGGCTGACGGGGAGTCCCGTGCCATTGACGCGGCCGGTCATGGCGGAAACGCGACTCATGCAGGCGCTCATCACCCAGGGTGGGATCAAGGTGATCCGCGATCTGCGTGCCGGCACCCTCGAAGTGTTCAACCTGCCCTCAGACCCCGACGAACAACACAATCTCGTGGACTCTCCGACCCCGGCAACAGCACGGGCGGTGAGCTACCTGGATGCATTCTTCCGCCACCAGACGCTTCGACGTGATGGATACGTACCGCCATACCGCCCGTGAGAGGCGCTAGCGATGATGGCACGGGCGAGTTCTCCACCTCGTCAGCTCGCCAACAGGTGCCAGCTCGAGAGTCGCCCTCGCTCAGCCGCCCGGATTCCAAAAGTCGTAGATGTTGAACCAGTTGTACGGATGAGCGAGCGCGATGTGCTCGACGCGCTTGGCGTAGGCGGCGACGTACTGCTCGACGCTGGCTTGACGGTCGCGTCGCTCGAGATGGATGCGTTCTGCGAAAGGCTCGCAGTAGACGTCGTAGCGATTCTTTCCGCGGTAGACGCCGAACACGAGGTAGACCGGGCAGCGCAGGCTGTGGGCGAGCAGAAAGGGCCCCGTTGGAAAGGGCGCCGGCTGTCCGCAGAAGTCGACGAGAGCCTGCTTCTCGTTGAGCCCGGTGCGATCGCCGAGGAGCGCCAACATGGCCCCGTTCTCCAGGACGTCGCGCGCCCGAAAGAGCGCATCCACCGAGCCCAGCGCGATCACGCGGCCCTGCATTTCGGGATCGAGCGCGGCCAGCACTGCGGTGATCTTGCGCGCGTTCTCCAGGTAGGCGAGCACGTGGATGTCGTAGCCATGTCCCGAGCCCTGCGCGCGCATCGCCTCGAAGCTGCCGATATGCGCGCCGAGCAAGATCGCCCCCTTACGCTCGTCGGAGAGCTTCCTGAGATGTTCGGTACCGTGCGACTCGATCTCGAACAGCTTGGGCTTACCCTGAAGCAGAAAGATGCGGTCGAGCGCGACGAGCGCAAACGTCGTGAGGTGGCGATAGACCTCGAGCAGCGTGGCAGGACGACCGAACGCGCGCGTGAGCCAAGCGCGGGAAGCGGCTCGCGCCTTTCCGGACGCAGCGGTGTAATAGACCATCAGCACGTGCACGAAGGCCCGCGCCAGCGTTCGCCCGAACAGATTGCACAGGAGCACCAGAAAGCGGATGGCGAGAATCGACCCGCGCTCCTCTTCGGTGAGCCAGGCCGTCTTCGCCGGCCTCGTGGTGACGTCGCTGTCGCCCATGCTGTCGTTCCAAGCGGCGTCAGAGCCGCGTTTGCTCCACCGTGTCGATAATCAACGTATAGCCAAACCACCGGTTCTCGAGCACCGCGTGCAAGGGTACGTCGTCGCCAGCCCGAAAGCCCTCGTAATACACGCGAACCTCGCCGCGCTCTTTCGCATCGTCACGCGCGAAGTGGCGCTCGACGAGCCTACCGTCCTCGTAGCGCTCGCGCACCGTGAGGCCCGAAATGCTGCCCGTCCGCTCGCCCGCGAAGCCTGGGGCAACGGGCGCGAGCCATGGAAAGAACACCCGCTGCACGTCGGCGAGCACGTAGCTCGGAGGAAATGGCAGCGGCTCACCCGTGCGGTTTTCCACGTGGGTCTGCCCGCTCGCATCCAAGGTGATCACGAAACCCGGCACCCCCATGGGCGACAGGCCGAGCAGCGTGAGCTGCCCATCGCGCTTCATCAACACCGCATCGAAGCCTTGGGTGCCGTCCGGCCAGCGCGCGGTCACCCGCTGACGCCATTGGAAGTCGAACGAAAAGGTCGAGACGGCCCTGAGCGGGCCCGCATCGAGCTTGGGATCGGTTGCCTGAGCCGAAGGAGGCAAGGCCGGACCGCAGGCCGCGGCCCACGCGAACCCGATGACGATCCACCATCGCCCGATCATCTTCGGCCTCCTTTTCGGTGCAAGCGCCCCATCAACACCAAGCTCGTGGGAGCCAACACGACGCACGCCACCATGCCGACGCTCGCCGTAAGACCGATGCTGAACAGTAGCGGGTGCTCGCTCGCGGCGAGCAATCCGAAGCCCAGCACCGTCGACAACGCCGCCACCGAGATGCTCAATAGCGCCGCCGCCTCGTGTTTGTCGCGGTCCTTCGACGCGTCGGCATCGACCAAGAAGACGCCGTAGTCGACCCCCATGCTGACCACCATCAACAGGGCCGTCAGCACCACCAGGTTGAGGCCATGGCCAGCTAGGCTGAGCGCGGCGAGCGTGACCCCAGCTGCCAGCACGGAAGGCACAAAGGCAGCGGCCGTCTGCCCGACGTTTCGATAGCGCAGATAGAGTGTGCAGAGCACCGCGAGAAGGCCCACGCCGAGCGTCCACAGGGCGCGACGTTGGTAGCGATCGTGAGTTTTGCGCATTTGCTCGCCCTGGGCGACGAAGTGGGCCCCGGGCACCTGCTCCACCATGGCTCGCAGCGCCGCGGAGTCGCGCACGTCGTGAAGAAACGTCACGAACGCGGCGCGGCCCTGGATCTCGAGCCGAAACGGGCTGACCAACGACCCGAGCGGGGACGATGCCAGCATGTCGAAGCTGAGCGGCTCGACAGCGGGCTGACGCAGCGCCTCGAAGAAGGGCGCGAACGCCTCGCTGCGAAAGCCCTCCGCCTCGAAGGCCACGGCGAAGCGTTGCTCCAGCTCGCGCTCGTTTCGCACGGCAGCGGCGACGGCGCGCTGGGTGGATGCGGAAGGCAAGAGCGTGCTCGCACTGCGGTAGCCTCCCAGCACGCCCTGGGCCCGTGCGCGATCGAGGGTGCGCGCGAGCGCGTCGTTGACCTTCAGCGCGGCGTCCTCGTCGTCGCCCACGGCTAGCGCAAAGCGCTGACCATCGAAGCGCGCGACCCGCGCACGCACCCGCGCATCTTCGGCCACCAGATCTGGGTCGAGCCGTTCCATGCTCATGAAGTCGGCGTCGAGCCTCACCCCGAACAGCCCGAACACGCTGAGCAAGAGCGCGACCGCCGGAGTGAGCCACAACAGACGACTGTGCGTGCGCAGCCCCGCGAGGGCGCGCGACAGGCGCACCACGAGGCGCGCGCGCAAAGCCACGGGCTTGGCCTGCGCCGGCAGCAAGGCCGGCAGGACGAACAGCGTGACGAGCAGCGCGACGCTGATCCCCACCGAGGAAAACAGCGCCACCTCGCCCAGGCCCCCCAGATCCGCGGCGAGCAGCGCAGCAAAGCCGATGAGGGTGGTCCCGGCGCCCGTGATCAGCGCCGAGCGAATCGCGCGCAGGGTGCCCCGAGGGCCGTCGACGTCGGGTGCGACGGCGTGATGGCAGTACAGATGCACCACGTAGTCGATCGCGACGCCGAGCAGCGAAGCTCCGAACGCGAGCGTGACGCCGTGCACACGACCGAAAGCAGCGAGACACGCTGCCGTGCCGGCGAGCACCCCGCTGCTCACGGGAATCGCCGCCAAGACGAGCAGCCGAGCGCTCCGAAACAAGAGCAGAACGAGCAGGCTGAGACCCACCACCGAGAGCACAGAGACGCGCTGGATGTCGCGCTTGATCGTACGCTCGGAGCGAACCGCAAAGCGATTGACGCCGCTCTGGTCGAGCTCGAGCACGCCGCCATGGGCCGCGTCGACGCCCTCGAACGCCCGTGCGATCGCCGAAAGCAGCGGCACCTGTGCGGCGGAGTCGAACGCCGAGGCCTTGGTGGTCAGCATCAGCACGGCGTGGCGCCCGTCGCGGCTCATGAAGCGACCGTCGTCGAGCGTGAGCTCACTGCCCGCCGCCCCCTCGAGCCCGTCGAACAGAGCCGGGAGGATCAGCAGCGGGTCGCTCGGCGCCAGGCGCCCGAGCAGCGGGGAGATGGGATTTTCGAGCTGCATGCGCAGGTGGCGAGCCGCCGCCCGCAACGCCTCGGGTTGAAGCCTGGCGCGGGCTTGCTCTGGATCGGGCGC
>CAYNOM010000611.1:0-4429 GCA_964398415.1 uncultured Polyangiales bacterium
CAGCGATCGCAGATGCCTCGCACCTCGACGTGAGCGCTCACAATCTGGCCAAATTGATGCACCGTGTTCGGGATCTTCAGCGTGTTGAGGTCAGCGCACTCGAAGTCCCGTACCAGACCGCAGCTCGTGCAGATGTAGTGGTGGTGGTTCCCCACATTGGCGTCGAAACGCATGCTGTCTTGTCGCGGACCGAGCGTGGTTAGCAGGCCGAGGTCCGTGAGCAACCACAGCGTTCGGTAGACCGTGTCGAGCGATACCGTGGGTGTGGTCGCCTGCACCGCTCGGTGCACGGCTTCGGCGCTGGGGTGATCCAGGCTCGATGCGATCGCCCGGAAGATCTCGAGGCGCTGGTGGGTCAGCTTCACCCCCGCCTCCCGGGCGGAAGCCTTAAACTGCTCGAGGCGCCTGTCGATCTCTGTCTCTTTAACAATCACGATAGATTCCTATTTGCGATTAATGTTCAAGTAGGAATCTATCATTATCTAGGAGAATGTCAAGGCTTGACGAAGTCGTCGAGGGCGACGACGTGGATAGGGGCGCTGTGTTGTCGCTTGTGCGCCGCGACAACCACGCAAACCACCGTTACCGTTCGCTTCGACCCGGAAGCTCAACGGTTTCGAGCCCGGCGACGGTGACAAGTGTTGCCTCGGCCAGCTTCACCGCTTGCTGCTGTTCCAGCTGTGCGATCCTTATCGCGCGAATGGACCGCAGCGCATCGAGCAGCTCGAGGATCCCGCTGCTGCCGCCGTGATATGACGCTTCGGCCATGCGACGGATGGTTGGAATCCGCTCCGTCATCTCGATTTCGACGAACCGGAGCGTCTGTCGTTGTTCAACATAGACTGTGCGGGCGCGCATAAGCTCCGCATGCGTCTGAGCCATCTCAACGTCGAGCTGTCGGTTGCGCGCGTCCACCTCCGCATTCGCCCGGGCGATGTCGCCTTGACCGCGATCAAAGACGGGCAACGGAAGCGACAGACCGAAGAAGACCGACTGACTATCCTGGTTCTGGGTGAGCATCGCCCCCAAGGCAAGTGCCGGCATCGGTAAACGTTCCCTTCGTGCCAGATTCACACCGCCTCTTGCCGCCGAGACCTGCGCACGTGCGGCTTGAATGGACGGTCGCTGAGCCTGGGCGCTCTCCCATAGGCGTGCGGCATCAATGACCACATCGCTCGGGCTCAGAACGCCGGAGGCGCGGGGCTGCCAGCCTGGGAATCCCAACACGACGGCCAAGCGACCCGAGGCATCGGCCACGCCCGTTTGTGCATTGCGGAGCTCCACTTGCAAGGCAGCAACCTCGAGCTCGAGCCGCGCGACATCATAAATGCTTCGATCGCCCGCCTCGTGGCGGCCGCGGACGATGGTCGCGATACCTTCGAGATCGCCAAGGCCTTCCTCGAGTACGCGCACGCGTTCTTGCTCGGCCAGAAGTGCCACGAATGCTTGCCGCACCAAGAGCGACCTCTCGGTGAGATCCGCAGTGGCCCTGCCTCGCTCCGCGCGAATATTCAAGTCAGCGACATCCTGGCGCACACCGATTTGCCCGAAGATGGACACCGGCTGTTCGACCACGATCTGGTGCTGCCACGCAGCACCCGTGTTGGCACCGTTTGCCAGCGCGAGGCCGCCATAGCTGAGCGATGGATTCGGATAAACCCCCGCACGTACGCGCTGTGCCACCGCGACATCGACCTGGGCCTGTGCCGCCTGGGATGCGGGACTTCGGGTTCGAAGGAGCTCGAGGGCTTGCTCCAGCGTGACGTTGTTGGGCAGGTCAGACCCGACCGGTGCGTCGCTTTGTGCGAGTACCGGTCGCGGCATGCTCAGGGTGATGGCCACCGCTATCGCCCGGGAAAGACGTCGGTGGGTGTTCATTGTGTCTCCTCCTCGGGCGTCAGGGTCGGTGTCGAAACGTTTCGAACCATGAAACTGTAGAAAACTGGGAGGAGGAACAGCGCAGCGAAGATTGCCGTAAAGACACCTCCAATGACCGCCACTGCAAACGGCCGCTGAATCTCACTGCCCGCCCCTGTCGAAAGGGCCATGGGTGTCAGGCCGCTGATGGCAAGCAGCCCTGTCATCATGACCGCTCGTAGTCGTTCCGACGCACCGTTGACGATCGCAGTGCTCATGGCCTCGCCGTCGCGCCGGCGCTCGTCGGCTGCACTCACCACCAAGAGCGACCATGCGCTCACGCCACCAAGCAGCGTAATGAAACCAACAGCAGCGCTTATGCCGAGCGGAATGCCCGCGACAAACAGCGCGACGAGTCCTCCCACGGTCGCAAACGGAATGACACTTACGACCGAAGCCGCGCTCCGGGCCGAACCTAGTGCCATGTAGAGAAGAATCAACACACCAAGCACCGAGAGCGGAACTACGATGCTGAGGCGTTTCATTGCGCGCTGTTGATTCTCGAACTCACCGGTCCACACCAGAAAGTTGCCCTCGGGTACTTGGACTTCGTTGTCGACCACGTCGATCGCATCGTTCACCACCGAACCCATGTCGCGGCCCTCGACGTTGAACTTCAGGGCCATCACGCGGCTGTTGGCTTCGCGAACGATGTTGGCGGGCCCTGATGCGTGTTCGATGCGCGCAACTTCGCGTAGGGGCACCTGGGTACCCGCGGCCGTGCGAAGGCGAATATCGCCGATACGTGTCTCGTCGGCGCGTTCGGCCAAGGGGAAACGCACACGAATGGGAACAGGCTTTTCGCCCTCCCAGAACTCGGTCACGACCCGGCCCCCCAGCGCTGTTTCGATGACATCTTGGGCCGCATCGACACTGATTCCCGCGCGCGCCAAGGCCTGGCGATTCAAGATGGCTTGCATCTGGGGCACATCAGCGTCGCGATAAAGGGAGAGGTCGACAACGCCAGGGACGTTCTCAATGGCAACGATGGCCCGCTCGAGGGTGGCTCTCATGAGCTCGAGATCCGTGCCGAAAATCTTCAGGACGACCTTGCCGCGAACACCGCTGACGGCTTCCTCGACGTTGTCCTTGATGGGCTGCGAGAAGTTGAACGACACGCCCGGGATCTCCGAGACAGAGGCGCGCATGTTCTGGATGAGTCGTTCCTTGTCCAGGCCAGGTCGCCAGCGCTCAGCGGGAGCCAGGCGCACGAAGGTCTCGCTCATGTTGACGCCCTCGTTGTCGGTGCCGTCCTCCGGCCGCCCGTGCTCACTGAGAACCTCGAGAACCTCCGGATATGCCAGGATACGCCTGCGAACTTCCACCAGGATGTCTTGACCGCGCTCGAGAGAAATGCTCGGCGGCATTTCGACGAAGATCACGAAGTCTCCTTCATCGAGCTCAGGCAGAAATTCTGTTCCGAGGCGGCTCGCCACACCTCCACCGACTATCAGCACACCAAGCGCGGCACCTGCGACAAGGCGGCGATTCCTCAGGGTCGCTTCGACGGCTCTTCGATAGATCTCCCGTAGCCGAGAAAATGCCCCTTCCTTCACGCCTTGCAGGTCGCGGGGACGTAGCACCACAGCGCACAGCGCCGGGATGGCCGTCAATGCGAACAGCAACGCACCCAAGATTGCGAAGCTATAGGTCATCGACAGCGGGCGGAAGATGCGGCCTTCGACACCTTCCAGCGCAAAGATGGGAATCAGGCCTGCGACGATGATGGCCATCCCGAACGTACTGGCTTTGGCCACTTTCAAGGTGGCGTGGAAGACGAGCTGCCGAACTTCGCGCTTCGTTTTGGGCGGATGAATACTTGATTCGCGGAGAACGTTCTCGACCAAAACGACGGCACCATCGACCAAGATGCCAAAGTCGATGGCACCCATCGAGATCAAGTTCGCCGGCAGCCCCAGGGCATAAAGGCCCAAGAACGCGGTAAGCAGTGACAGTGGGATAATCGTCGTGACAATCACCGATGCCCGGTAGCTGCGAAGAAACAGCCAAACGACACCGAAGACCAGCAACGCTCCGTGCAACAGGTTGTGTTGCACCGTCGATAGCGTGCGCTCCAAGAGTGCACCCCGATCGTAGAACACCTCGATGCGCATGCCTTTCGGAAGGATCTTGGCGTTGAGTTCGTCAATCTTGGCGTAGATACCTTCAAGAACGACAGCAGGGTTCTCACCACGCCTGAGCAGCACGAAGCCTTCCGCCGCGTCACGCTCGAGGTTGTAGCCGACGCTTCCACGACGGGGCGTGGACGACACGATGAGCCGCGCCACGTCGCCCACCGTGATGGGGGTCCCACCGTCGTTGCTTACGACCACATCGCGGATGTCTTCGGCGTTGGTGACGTAGCCAACGCCGCGGATGGTCAGCTCTTGGTCACCGCGCGCGAGGAAGCCACCGCCCACGTTGCGGTTTGAACCTTCGAGCGCCTCACTAACGTCGTCGATGGTGAGGCCATGCGCCATGAGCCGGTCCGGCTCAACTTCGACGTGTACCT
>CAYNOM010000612.1:0-4423 GCA_964398415.1 uncultured Polyangiales bacterium
CACCACACGCCGGATCCGGGCCCGGACACAGGTTCTCGGCCTCCTGCATCGCCTTGCTCGACAGCACCGCGACGACGTCGGCCTTGGTGGGCTCGCAGCTGCCGCAGCAGCCCTTGCCGATCAACGTGCAGTCGGTCGCGACGTCACAGGAGTCGGAGCTCCCCTCACCGGCATCGTCACCCGCGTCTGGGGTGGGCTTGCCACCCGTCGACGCGGCGTCGTCACCGCAGCCCGCGAAGGCCAGAAACGCCAAGGAGAGCCCGAGCACCCGGCGAACCGCCCGTGTGCCGGAGTGTGTCAGGATGTTCATGCTCCGAAGGTGAGCACGGGCCGTGCCAGGCGGGCTAGGTCTTCAACAGCTCAACAGCTCAGCAGCTCAACAGCGCTCGAACAGCGCGGCGATGCCCTGGCCCACGCCGATGCACAAGCTGGCGAGGCCGAGCTTCGACTTTTCGTCGGCCTGCAGCGCGTGGGCGAGGGTGACGACGATGCGCGCTCCCGAGCAGCCGATGGGATGACCGAGCGCGATGGCGCCGCCGCGCACGTTGACGCGGGCCGGATCGAGGCCGAGCTCCCGCACGCAGGCGAGTGACTGGGCCGCGAAGGCCTCGTTGAGCTCCACCAAATCGAGCTGACCCACGCTGTGGCCGGTGCGCGCGAGCAGCTTCCTCGTGGCGGGGATGGGCCCCTCACCCATGGTGCTGGGATGCACGCCCGCCGTCGCTCCCCCGACGAAGCGCGCGAGCGGCCGAAGCCCCATGGCTTTCACCGCCTCTTCGCTCGCCAGCATCAGCGCCGCGGCGCCATCGTTGAGCGGCGACGAGTTGCCGGCCGTCACGCTGCCATCCTTACGGAACACGGGCTTGAGCTTCTGGAGCTGTGCGAGCGTGGTTTCGCGCGGTGACTCATCCCGCTCGACGAGGCGCCTGGTGTGCTTGTCGACGGCGACCTCGATCGGTGCGATCTCGGCCGCGAAGTCACCGCGCTGCCAGGCACGGAGCGCGCGCGTTTGCGACTCGAGGGCGAAGGCATCCTGATCTTCGCGCGAGATGCCGTACTTCTTCGCCACCTCTTCGGCGGTGTCCCCCATCGACAGCAGCGCAAAGCGCTCTGCCATGCGCGGGTTCGGATAGCGCCAGCCGAGGGCGGTGTCGTACAGGATCGGCGGCGTGCGTGCGAAGGGCTCGTCGCTCTTCGGCATCGAGTAGGGCGCGCGCGTCATGCTCTCGACCCCACCTGCGATCACGACGCTCGCTTCGCCGAGCATGATCATGCGCGCCGCGTCGTGAATGGCCTCGAGGCCCGAGCCACACAGGCGGTTCACGGTGACGGCGGGCACCTCGTAGGGCAAGCCCGCGAGCAGAAGGGCCATGCGCGCCACGTTGCGGTTGTCTTCACCCGCCTGGTTCGTCGCGCCGAGCACCACCTGGTCGACGCGCTCGGCACAGGCCACGTTGCGGTCACACAGTGCGCGCACCACGTGGGCGGCGAGGTCGTCGGTGCGCACGCTCGACAGGGCCCCACGATGCTTGCCGATGGGCGTGCGCAGCGCATCGACGACGTACACGGCCGAGGTCATCGTGACAGCTCCGGGTTGGGACGTGGGCCGTCGTCGGTCCACACGTAAAAGCCCTTGCCCGTCTTCTTGCCGAGATGGCCGGCGCGCACGAGCTTACGCAACAGCGGAGGCGCTCGAAACTGCTCCCCGATCTCTCGCGTGAGGTGATCGAGGATCGAAAGCCGCACGTCGAGGCCTACGAGGTCTGTGAGCTTGAGCGGCCCCATGGGATGGCGGTAGCCGAGCTCCATGGCGCGGTCGATGCTCTCGACGCTGGCCACCCCCGTCTCGAGCATGCGTATCGCCTCGGCGCCCAGGATCACCCCCAGGCGGCTCGTGGCAAAGCCCGGGCTGTCATGCACCACGATCGCCTCCTTCTGCGCGCGCGCGACGAAGGCCATGGCCTGGGTGAGCACGTCGCTGCTCGTCTCGAGGCCGCGCACGATCTCGATCAGCGGCATCACCGGCGGCGGATTGAAGAAATGAAGCCCGATCACGCGCGCGGCGTCGCCCACGCGGGCGCCGAGCTCGGTGACCGACAGGCTCGAGGTGTTGCTGGCGAGGATCGCGTGGGGTTTTGCCGCGTCGCGCGCTTCGCTCAGCACGCGCACCTTGAGCTCCATGCTCTCGGGCACCGCCTCGATCACGAGGTCTGCCCCGGAAACTGCGCTGCTCAAGCTGTCGCTGAGGACGAGCCGGGCGCGCACCGCATCCCGCTCCTCGCGCGTGATGGCCTGCTTCTCGACCCGCTTGTCGAGCCGCTGCTCGATGCCGCGAAGGCCCTTGGTCCGCACCTCGGCCGAGACGTCATACAGGCGCGCCGTGAAGCCGCGCTGCACGCACAGCTCCGCGATGCCGGCCCCCATGGTGCCCGCTCCGAGCACCGCCACGTTCTCTATTGAAGACATCCGCTTACGATGGGACGCCCCAAGGCAAACGGCGTTGAGGAAACTCGCCGGGCGCGACCTCGGCTTCCAAGTTGAGACTGAGCATAGGATCAGTCGATGTGCCGCGATTGGGAATGGTGACGCACTCTGTAAGCAGGTTATAGAGTTCGGATCGGAGCTGACGCCAGGGGGAGGCGCTGTGTCACCAGTCATCGACCGCCTACGCATCCTCGTCGTCGAGGACGACGAAGACTCGGCAGACCTGCTTGCCGAGGCGTTTGTGGAGCGCGGTCACAGCGTGGAAATCTGCCACGACGGGGCGGCGGCCCTTTCGGCAACCCCGCGCTTTCAGCCCCACGTGGCGCTCCTCGACGTGGGCCTGCCAGGCATGAACGGCTACGAGCTTGCTCGCCGCATGCGCGCGCTGCCCCTGCCGATGCCCATCCGCCTGCTCGCGCTCACCGGCTACGGCGGTGACGAAGAGCGCGCGCACGCCCGTGAGGCGGGCTTCGATGCCCATTTCGTCAAGCCCGTGCTGCCCGATGTGCTCGTGGAAGCCATCGAGAACAGGCGTCGTCCGGGGGAGAGAGCCAAGTGACCGCAAAGGAATCGATCAAATCCGGCAAGCCTGGCGGCAAAGCCCGTGTGGTGGGTGCCAACAAGAAGACACTTTCCCGAGGCGCCACCATGAAGAATGCCGTCGGCGGCCGAGTGCTCGTCACCGAGTGGGATAGGCTGTCGGCGGACAGTCGCGCCGAGGTCGAGCAGCTGGTCGAGGTGCTCAAGGCGCTCAAGGCGGGCGACTTCAGCGCGCGCTACGAGCTCGGCAAGGGCGGGATCCTGAGCCAAGCCGGCGAGCTGCTCAACGACATCATCAGCTTGAACGAGCACACCACGAACGAGCTCGTCCGCGTGGGTAAGGTCGTCGGCCAAGAAGGCAAGATGCACGAGCGTGCTTCGGTGGGCCCGGCCAAGGGCTCGTGGCAGCTCGGCATGTCCTCGGTCAACCAGCTCATCGCCGATCTGGTCGCACCGACCAACGAGGTGGCCCGCGTGATCACCGCCGTGGCGCGCGGCGACCTCTCCCAGAAGATGGTGCTCGAAATCGACGGTCGACCCGTGCGCGGCGAGTTCTTGCGCATCGGCACGACCGTGAACTCGATGGTCGATCAGCTCAACTCGTTTGCCGCCGAAGTCACGCGCGTGGCCAAGGAGGTCGGTAACGAAGGCAAGCTCGGCGGCCAGGCAGACGTCAAGGGCGTGTCCGGCACGTGGAAGGACTTGACCGACAACGTCAACGGGCTGGCCGCGAACCTGACGGCCCAGGTCCGTAACATCGCCAAGGTGACCACCGCCGTCGCCAAGGGCGATCTGTCGCAAAAGATTACGGTCGACGCCAAGGGCGAGATTCTCGAGCTCAAGAACACGATCAACGTCATGGTCGATCAGCTCTCCTCCTTCGCGGCGGAGGTCACACGCGTCGCCAAGGAAGTGGGCAACGATGGCAAGCTCGGTGGCCAGGCAGACGTCAAGGGCGTGCTTGGAACGTGGAAGGATCTGACCGACAACGTGAACGCGATGGCCTCGAACCTGACGGTTCAGCTACGCGACGTGTCCAAGGTCGCCACCGCCATCGCCAACGGCGACTTGACCCAGAAGATCACGGTCGATGTGAAGGGCGAGATCCTCCAGATCAAAGACGTGATCAACAAGATGGTCGACCAGCTCAACTCCTTTGCCGCCGAGGTGACGCGTTTCGCCAAGGAAGTCGGCACGGAGGGCAAGCTCGGCGGCCAGGCCGACGTCAAGGGTGTGTCCGGTACGTGGAAGGATTTGACCGACAACGTGAACGGGATGGCCTCGAACCTGACCAAGCAGGTGCGCGGCATCATCAAGGTCGTCACAGCGGTGGCGACGGGCGACCTGTCGCAGAAGTTCGTGCTCGAAGCCAAGGGCGAGGTCGCGGCCCTGGCAGAGA
>CAYNOM010000613.1:0-1722 GCA_964398415.1 uncultured Polyangiales bacterium
GCTCGCGCCAGCTTCTCACGCTGGCCGAGCCTCTTGTTCATACCTTCAACTGGGCTGCCCTGTGTTTCCGATGTGTATATTCCGTGCGTCTTCCGCATTGGGCTATGGGGCGGACCCAGCAGGGGCGCCTGCCTGCGCAGCAGGAAAGCGGGCGAGGACGGTCGGATTGCTCGGCAGGCCAAGCGTCTGCGCATCCGGCGTAGCCAGCAGCTCGACCGTGGTCACCGCACCGTCGCTTGCGCGCAGGTTGATGGCGGCAGTGCCCAGGCTGGTGCGCGCGAGGCGGTCGTCGGTGACGCTGCCGCTTGCCGCGAGCATATAAGTGCGCGTGGCGCCGCCCTGCGTGATGCGCAGGCTGTAGTCGCAACCCGTGGTCTTCGGACAGTAGATGCTGGCAGCCAGCGTGCGATCGGCTTCGACGCCCGGATCGAACGTACGGATGAGGCCACCGCGGTAGGGGCCGATGGGTGGATAGATGAGGTTCACGTCGCTGTCCGCCATGCTCGTGGAAGCCATCACGCTCACCACGTTCACGTTGGGCTCGAGGGGATAGTTGACGCCGTTGCTGTTTCTGACCTTGCTGTAGGTCGCGGTCGCGTCGTCCCAGCTCACATAGGCCTTTTGTGCCCCGTCGTAGATCACGATCTTACCTTCGAGGTAGTTGCGCATCTGATTGACGGAGTAGTCGGAGAAGTGGCGCAGCAGAAAGCCAGGCTCCTGGTCGCCCGTGCCACCCCCCTGCATCGGGTCCTTCTTGAGGGTCCCTGGCGGCGCCATGCCGACGTTGTCCGGCTGCACCGTCGGTGGAATGAACGTGAGCGAGGGTAGGTCGAACGCCCAAGTGGGACCCGCGTGGGTCTCGTTGTAGTTCTCGGGCGGGGCGATGCCGAACATCGCACCCTTGTAGGGATAGCTCGCGTTGTCGCCCCAATGGGGCAGCGACAGGGCATGGCCGAGCTCGTGGTGCAGGATACCGAGGCCCGTACCGTTGCCGACGCCTGAAAAACCACCCGCCTGGCCGCCCGCGTTGGCGCCGTAGATGTTCACA
Source organism: uncultured Polyangiales bacterium (assembly GCA_964398415.1). Classification (GTDB taxonomy): domain Bacteria; phylum Myxococcota_A; class Polyangia; order Polyangiales; family DASUME01; genus DASUME01. The sequence continues at coordinate 1,049 of CAYNOM010000613.1, forward strand.
TAGTGGAGCGTAAGGTCGGCTTGGCCGCCTGCTTGCTTCAGGGCCGCCACCCACGCGAGCGCCGCCGCTTGTTCTCCATCGAAGGGCTTGCCGGTCTTCGTCATGTACTCGGCGGTGGAAGAGACACGTGCCGCAGGCAGACCGTCACGCTGTGGGATCACCAGTGTGTTGAACATCAGGTTCGGGACGCGCTGGACCTCGAGCTTGGAGACAGGCCACTTGGCGGCGAGCTCCTCGGCCCAGCCTTCAGGGTAGTCCTGGCCCACGCCGCCGCCGAAGTAATGGACATCGAACATCGTCATCGCCACGACGTTGGGCGCTCCAACCGATGGCGTCGCCCGCGTGATGCTCTCCCCAGCGCTGACTTCGATCTCGAGACCCGGGCGCACCCACGCTGCAGGGATGAGCGCCGTGAAGGTGCCGTCGTAGCTGTGCACCACGCGGCCCGGCTCAGCGTCGAACGTCGCCGGAAGTTGCTCGGGGCCCTTCAGGGCGAGGGTCGTGGTCTCTTCTCCCACGCGCAGCGTGGCTTTGACCGGCGGAGCGCGGCCGGTGCTGGGAGCGACGACGGCCACCTCGAGCAGCGCGGGCCTTTGGCCCACGAGCTTGAACAGCGGATCGTCGGGCTGCAGCACGTGCGTCTGCGCGAGCCAGAGCGAATCGATGCGCGCGTC
>CAYNOM010000613.1:1822-4420 GCA_964398415.1 uncultured Polyangiales bacterium
AGGCGCGTCGCCGAGCGCTCCGGCGCACGCGCTGCTGGCGCAGAGGCCGGCGAGCGTCAGCAATGCGTGGGGGATGCGGATGTGATGGTGCTTACGCATGGGGCCATTTCACCTGTGGGGGTCACTACCCTGGTGAATGTCGCGTCAGCACGCAGCCTTCGTCAGGCGAACGCGAGCGTCGCGCAGTCGCGCAGGAGCGCTTCGGTGACGCGAGCCCGCAGATAGAAGCCGCGCGGTAGCGTCAAGAGCGGGCCGTCGGGGCCGTAGGCGCGCGTGCGTGCGCGACCGTGGGCGGCCTTGGGGCGTACTTGCAGCCAGCGCCCTAGGTGTGCCGTGAGGTCCTCGATGCGACCTATGGCCACGAGCCCGACCAAATCCTCGAAGTCTCGGCGCAGCACCTCGTTCTGCTCCGGTGTGGGGCGCCAGAACACCGGGCTTCCGATGCGGCGCCCTGCGCCGTCGTCGACGATGGGCACCCAAAGCACGTGCGAGAGCTTGTGTCGCAGGCTCGACGTTTGCCACTCGAGCGTGTCGGCCTCGGCGACTGCAAAGCTCGCGAGGAAGGTCGACTCGGTGGGGCGCCCGCGCGCATCGAGCGGTACGGTCTTCAGCTCGACGCCCAGCTCCGGAAAGTCAGGGATGCCGGCCGAACCCGCGGTGGCGCCGAGGGCTCGCTCGATCAGCTGCCCGGTCTTGCCCTTGCGATGGAGCTGCGAGCGCGCGCCATCCACATCGAGCTCGGCCACGCTGAGCCCCTCGAGCGCACGAACGCGCGCACCCAGCTCGTCGAGATCGCGCGGCGGCGGCACGCACGCACGGGATGCCTTCGACATACGCGCGCAGCGTAGCCCGAAAGAAAGGCTCGTGCGTGCTCACGTCCAGCTCACGTCGACGCTCAGATTCGAGGTGGGGTAGCCTTCGACGGGCTCCGCCTGCGTGCGCGGTCCGGCTTGGCAGCGCGCTTCGCCCGCCCCGGCCAGCCCCAGCGCGACCTCGCCGTAGGTGCTCAGGCACTGCTCGAGCCAGGGTGCGAGCTCGTCGGGCACGCCGCGAAACCCTATGCGCAGCTGGGTCGGCCCTTCCTTTTCGACGCGCGAGGCGCCGAAGTTGAACATCTGCCCCATCACGACGGCGACACGCTTGACCACGATCGGCGTGGGAGCGACGCGCACCATCAGACGGTAGATCCCGCCCAAGTCTTGGCGCGCCTGGAAGTGGGTACGGGCCCGCAGGTAGTCGAGCAAGCGCTGCCTTGCGACCTGAGCTTCGATCTCGAGCAGCTCGGGGACGATCATCACTTCGTAGCGCGCACCAGCCACGAAGGGCTGCTCCATGAACGCGCGCAGCGGGGGCCTGAGGGCCGTGAGCAGCGCCTCGTAGCCGCCCTCGACGCAGGAGTCGAAGTAGGTCCTCGTCCCTTGATAGAGGAGGCCTTTGACCTGAAACGGACTGCTTCGAAGCCCCTCGACGTCCCCCACATCCCTATTGTGCCTAGCTCCGCTAGGGAGCGGAAGTCCTGCGCTGCTGGCGTGGTTGCCGCGCTGCTACGCTGTCGCGGTGCATGGGAACCTGAAACGACGCAAGGGCGTGTCTCGAGGTCTGGTGTGTCGCGTGGCCGCCCTACTGCTGCTCGTGTGTGCGCTTCTGCCCGCGCCATTGGGTGCCTCGGGCGTCGAGCCGGCGCGCGTGGGGCTGCGCTTCGTCGTGGCCCAGGTGGAGGGAGAGCCGGTGGCCAGCGAGGCCTTTCTGCGCGAGCAACTCGCTCGGGCCCATGAGATCTTCGCGCCCCTCGGCATCGAGCTCGTGCGGCTCGACGACGCCACCATGCCGGCCCACCACGCAGAGCTGCACACGCGCAGAGACCGCAACGCCCTCGCGCGCTACGTGCAGCCCGGCATCATTTCCTGCATGGTCGTGGGCAAGCTGATGGATGTAGACGAGCCGGGCCGCGAGCGGCGTGGGGTGCACTGGACCCCGCCCTCGGCACGCTCGAAGCACTTTGTGATCGTGAGTGCCATCTCGTTTCCGCACGTGCTCGCTCACGAGCTCGGCCACTTCTTTGGTAACCCAAGCCACAGTGAAACGCCTGGTAACCTCATGAGCTATGTCGGGGCCGATGGGCCACCGTTTCTCGACGACGCGCAGAAACACCGCGTGCGCAGGACTCTTTTGCGCATGCTGAAGCGGGGTGAGCTCGTAGCGCGCTGAGCTGGCTCCCGGCGTCTCGTCAAGCCCTGCGCTAAAGGCTTCGCGCTTCAACTCATCCCCGAGGTGCCATGCGCTCTTTGTCGATCCGTCTGGTCGTGCTCACCGTGCTGCTTTCGTCAGGTCTTGGTGCGCGGGCTTCCGCCCAAGCTGCGGGCTGTCCCGTTTCACCTGCCGCGAGCGATGCGCTGCTCGTGTTCACGGCGTCGCCCTACAGCTCCGTCGAAGACACGTACCTGCGCATGCAGTGTCTCGAGCAGGCATTGCGCTTGCGCGACGACCCACGCGCCGTGTTTGCGAGCATTTACGTGGACACCACCGCGGAGGTGAAGCGCTTCCTCGACGACGGCGCTTTTCTCGACGAGCCCTGGTCTCGCCGCTACACGGCGATCT
>CAYNOM010000614.1:0-2812 GCA_964398415.1 uncultured Polyangiales bacterium
GCGCCCGCTGTCGACACAGCCTGCGGCTGCCGCCCCCTGCGCGATCAGGGCCCGATGCGCACGATCCCGGTGAGGGTGCCCGTAACGATCTCTCCGGAGGGGCCGATCTCGGTACCCGCGTAGGCGCTGTTGTAACGGGGCCGGATGCCGAGGTAGCGGTGGAATCGCGAGGCGCCGGTGTGCCAGTCGAGCGCCTCGAGTGTCCACACGCCGTAGCGTTGGCCGATGCAATAGGCGAGGCCCGTCGCCGCGCTCATGGTGGGGATGCCGCTCGGGCAGCTCACCTTACGGTTGACCCACACCGAGCGCAGCGTGCGCGTCGCAGGGTCCCACTCGAGCTTCTCGGCGCCGTGGGGCGCGATGCCAGGCAGGTTCGTGACCGAAACCGTGATCAAGTTGCCTACGACATCCGGCAGAGCCGACGGCAAGGAGATGCCGTAGTCATTGTTGACGACCATGGCCCCGTAGCCGCGCACGAGCACGCTCTGCTCGGAGACTGACGTCTCGGCGCTGGGATCGCCGAAGCGGATCGGCACCTCGGCGGCGATGCGGCGGTCCTTGCCCGGCGCGATCGGCTGAAAGTCGGCGGGGACCTGGTCACGCCAAAACAACACGAGGTGCATGAGCGGCCGACCGTCGGTGATCACCACGAAACGATCCATGTCGCCCGTGCCCATGAGAGTCGGAGTCGAGCCCGACCCCGCGCCGAGACGACCCGTCACCGGGGTGTCGGAGCCCGTCTCGTAGGCCGCTTCCCAAGCGCCCGCGGCCGCATCCAGCGAAAGCTCACTGCCGGTCCAGGCCACCCGAAACATGCGCCGACTGGTGACCACGTAGATGCCGAGCTGTTCGTCCGTGGCGATGGAGTTCGACACCACGTGGCCCTCGCCGAGCCAGAGGGTGTGCAGCTCGCGGAAGTCACGCGAGAGGATGCCGACGACGCCATGGCGCGTCGCGAAGGCGAGCATGCCGTCGTAGGTCAAGTTGAGGCCGACGATGAGGTCGCCTTCGGCGCCGAGCACGTGCGCCGGAAGCTCGAGGGAGCGCACGCGCTCGAGCTCGGGCTCGGCACGGTAGGCGACGATCGACGTGCCGTGCGGCACGAAGAAGGTGCCCTCGCGATCGAGCAGCGTGTAGGCCCCGGAGATGCCGCCTCCAGGAGCCAGCCCAGCGCGCAGGGAGTCGCGATAGGACAGCCCCTCGTCCTCGCTATCGAGGCGAAACACGGAAAGCCCCGAGCGTCCCCACATCGAGGCCGGCCGCCCCGCAGCGCTCGGCTCGTACACGAGCGTGATCGCTCCCGGCCATTGTGCGGTCGAGTCCACGCGCACGTTCGCGCTGCGAGGAGCCGCGAGGGGCGACGACGCCTGGTTGTAGGGGTTTCGGTGCGTCATCGGCCAGGCCGAATCGGCCAGGAACGGATTTGCCGGCGGCTCGAGGCCGTCGTCCGCCCGTGCCTCGAGCGGGCCGAACACCCCCTCCGCTACGAGCACCAAAGCCAGCATGGCGCGCGCCAAACCGAGCACTCGAATACGTAACGTGCAATGCATCGACGACCTCGCAGCAAAGTATACGTCGCGTATACCTCAAGAACACGAAGTGCGACAAGACAACCCGGCGTCTACAATAGGGCGTGGCGGCTTCGAAGCGGAAAACCAAGACGACGAAGAAACGGAGCGACGGCCATCCCGAGCGCGCGCGCGACGCAGAACGTGCTCTCAACCACATGCATACCGAGCTCGCCGGCATGTTCAGGCGCCTCACCTCCCTCGGACCTGCTGCGCTGGTGCTCTTGCAGGTGGCGCGCGCGCCCCGGGGGGCCACGGGACGCTTGGGGCTCAGCCGCGGCCAGGCCCTCGACCTGATCCTGCGTCTGTCCGAGGCCTCCACCATCAGCCCCAGCTACCTGAAGATCCTGCGTGGAGCGGCTGACGTGATCGGCATGCACGGCGTCGACGCGCCCAGCATCGACGACATCCTGCTCGCGTCGGACGTGTCGCGCCGCACCTTCTACCAGTTCTTTCGCAACAAGACGGAGGTGCTCCGCGCGCTCACCGAGCTCCTGCTCCGGGTGCTCACGGAGGTGCTGTGCGAGGGGCTGCGGGGCGACGGAACGGCCAAGTCGCGCGTCAGGGACATGGTGCGCGGCTACCTACGGGCCTTCGACCTCGGGGGCTTCTTGCTGCAAGCGCTCTTGGCCGACGCCCTGGGCGCTCGCTCGGCCCTGCATCCCGCGCTCGCCTCACATCTCGACGCCGTCGCCGACGCGCTCGCCGCTCCCCAGCGCACGCTACGACGTCGCGACGAAGACAAGGCCGTCTTGCGCGCACGCTTGAGCGCGCTGCTCGCCGTCGCCCTTTCGCTTCAACTGTCGCCGGAGAGCAGCGCCGACGACTTCGAGCACGCCGAGCGCCTCGGTTTCGAGCTCTTCGCCGTGAGCTAGCGAGGCAGCCTATGGACAGGCGTTGCTCACGGTGAAGGAGAGCGTCGAGCGCACGTCCTTGTCACCCCCATCGTTGGGATGCCAAGTGATGCTGAAGGAGCCGGTGATCGTGGGCGCGTGGAGCCCGGAAGGCTCGCGCTCGCCGCCGCGGTACACCGCACCCGCCGTTGTGATGCCGGTGTAGTCCCAGAACTCCAGGTCACTCCCGCCGTAGTTGGGGTGGTTTTTCACCCACAGCCAGTCCTTGGCGGTGACGGGGATGCGGATCGTGACGGGCATGAATTCGCCCGGTGCCCAGCACGGCTTCGGCAACGAGATGTCTCGGGTCGGTGACGAGTAGACGGTGGTGTCAGGGGCTGGATCGGGATC
>CAYNOM010000614.1:2912-4420 GCA_964398415.1 uncultured Polyangiales bacterium
AGATGTCTCGGGTCGGTGACGAGTAGACGGTGGTGTCAGGGGCTGGATCGGGATCTGGATCGGGATCGGGGACTGGATCGGGATCGGGGACTGGATCGGGGTCCGGCGGTGCGCCGGCGTCGACCACCGCCATGCTTGCATCGGTCGTGGGCACACCACCATCCGTTGGAGCGGTCGCCGCATCCGATCCATCCGACGCATCGTCGACGGGCCGTACGTAGGGGGGCTCCCCAGCGTCGGCGCCGTCCAGCGACCTCACCGGCTCGCAGCCCTCCGGCCCGGGCAGCACCAAGCTCACGCCTTGTTCGCTCGGCAGCGAGACGTCGCCACAGACCGTCGTGATCACCTCCGCACTGCTGTCGTATGCCGTCGCGCTGAATGCGTAGCTGCCCTCCGTGAGGCTTGGGGGTACGGCAGTACCGTTCACGTTCCCGCGTTGGACCGTCGAACGGTACACGGGCGCAGCGGGCGACGCGCAGGTCCCAGGGGAGATCGAAACCTGAACACTCGCAGATTGCGCCGCGTGAGCAGCGCAGGCAAAGGACACGCTCCAGGAGGTGTCCCGCCCCAGCTCCGGCCCGCATGCCGACGCGAGGAGCGAGCAGCCAACCAGTGCGTGCCAGGCGGACACGTTGGTACGCCGAGGCAGCCGACTCGACGCCGGTTCCGGAGTGCGAAGGACCTGCGTGCGCCAGGTCATGCGAGTACCTCTTTCGATGGGGGGAACGAGTAGGGGCCGCGACGGCCTCCGAGCGGGCCACTCCGCGGGAGTCGACACCGGTGAATGCAGCCACGGGACAGAGTGGGCTGCGGCAGGTCACAGCTTGTTGTCGGGCTTCTCGACGCGACTTCTCTCGGCATCATCTCGATTCCGCCTCAACGCTTGCGAGCACACGGTGCGCACATGTGAGTGCAACGCGGCTCCCATCGCCCAGCGCCCCGCCCTCTTGGGCGCCCTCTTGGGGACGGACCTTCGCAACTGAAAGATTGAGATGCTTCCTCTAAAGCGTGGAACTGCCATCGTTCAATCACGTCACGCAGGACCGTCCCCACCACTGCGGTCCCATCCACTGCCCGGCGTGAAGGAAGGCGAGCGCCCCGACATTACTCGATACGACCCTACACCGAGGAGCCGCATATGGCGCAGCGTGCTGCAGAGAAGCCTTCAACGTGGTGCATCGCGAGTCTGGTTCTCTGCTTGGGAGCCCTCGGCTGCGACGGCCCCATGCCGCAGGAAACGTACCCTTCCGATGGCGGAGTCGAGGACGACGGCCTCTAGGGCAAGGCGGCAGCGAGGCTGCGGGTCGTGTCCGAACCGCGAGTGGGGGCGGCCGTCGCGGTGGAGTATTCCGGCTTGCCCGGCAACAGGCGGGATTGGCTCGCCTTGTACGCGGACGCCAACGCTGCCGACGACGACTATCGGAGCTGGAAGTACACCGGGGGGGCGCGCGCTGGCACAGTACGACTCGACGGCGTCGACCGACCGGGCCGCTACCAAATAAGGGCGT